>JAISGL010000207.1 GCA_031263125.1 Opitutaceae bacterium
TCAGTCGTTGTCCGGGGTTGCGGGGGACTCGGTTTCATCGACGAGGACGAAACGGGTGGCGCGCTGGCTCCAGACGCGGAGGAGCGTTTTCTTGGAGGGCGGGTTTTCGGTGAGTCTGACGGCCTCGTCGGCGCTGGTGACGGGTTCGCGGTTGATTTCCTGGATCACGTCGCCGGGGCGGAGGCCCGCGG
The DNA here is from genome assembly GCA_031263125.1 of Opitutaceae bacterium. Classification (GTDB taxonomy): domain Bacteria; phylum Verrucomicrobiota; class Verrucomicrobiia; order Opitutales; family Opitutaceae; genus Ereboglobus. Next base: position 192 of record JAISGL010000207.1, read on the forward strand.
AGGCAGCGGCGGAGTCGGGTTCGACGTCGGTGATGATGGCGCCTTTGATGTTGTCGGGGATGCCGAAGGCGCGGCGGGCGCGGGTGTCGAGGTCGGCGACGCCGACGCCGTTGAGGGTGCCGGTGTCGTCGGTTGTGAGGGCGTCGGGGTCGTCTTTGCCGGAGGCGGATTTTTCGCCGGGTTGGTTGCCGACTTTGATGGTGAGTTTTTCGGTTTCGCCGTCGCGGTTCACACTGATGATGGCGTCGGTGCCGGGGGCGACGGCGGCGACGGCGAGGCGGAGGGTGCGGCTGTCCTTGACGGGCTTGTTGTTGAAGGCGGTGATGACGTCGCCGGTTTTGATGCCGGCTTTTTCGGCGGGGCTGCCGGGCGTGATGTCGGCGACGAGGGCGCCGTCGGCATTCTTGAGTTTGAATTGCCCGGCCATTTCGGGCGTGAGGTTTTGCACGGCGACGCCGATGAAGCCGCGGACAACTTTGCCGTTGGCGACGAGTTGTTCCATGACGTTGCGGGCGAGGTTCGAGGGGATGGCGAGGCCGATGCCTTGGAAGCCGCCGGTGCGGGAGAGGATGGCGGTGTTGATGCCGATGACGCGTCCGCGGACGTCGGTGAGCGCGCCGCCGGAGTTGCCGGGGTTGATGGAGGCGTCGGTCTGGATGAAGTCTTCGTAGCCGTCGCCGTCGGCGATGATGCCGACGCCGCGTCCGAGGGCGCTGATCATGCCGGAGGTGACGGTCTGGCCGATGCCGAAGGGGTTTCCGATGGCGAGCACGCGGTCACCGACTTCGAGTTGGTCGCTGTCCGCGAAGGTGGCGGCGGGGAGGCCGGTGGCGTCGATTTTGATGACGGCGAGGTCGGATTTCGGGTCGGCGCCGACGACTTTGGCTTTCAGTTCGCGTCCGTCGTTGAGGGAGACTTTGATTTCGTCGGCGCCGGTGACGACGTGGGAGTTGGTGAGCACGTAGCCGTCGGGGCTGACGATCACGCCGGAGCCGAGGCCGGTTTGCTCGGGCTGGCGTTGCATGCGCGAGCCGCGGCGGTTCTGGCCCTGGCCCTGACCTTGGCCGGAGCCGTCGTCGCCGTAGGGATTAAAAAAGGGGCCGAAAAAATCGCGGAAGCGCGGGTCGCTGAAAAACGGGTTGCCTTGCATGGGCACGTTTTTGGCGCGTTCGGTGACGAGCACTTTGACGACGCTGGGCGCGACTTGTTTGACGATGGGCGCGTAGCTTTCGGTGGCGGAGGGCGCGGTGCGGGTGATGGGGTTGTCGTCGACTTTCACCGTGACGCCGGGTTTCGCGGCATGTTCCGCGAAGGCGAGCGCCGAGAAAGTGATCACGGCCACGGCGGCGAGGCTGCCGCCGAGCAGCACGAGGGGACGCCGGGTGTTTTGGGCCGGGCGGGCCTGATGGGTGGATTGCGTGGTGGTGGATTGCGTGGTGTCGTTTGTCATGTGGAAATGTCTGTGTGAAACTGGTGTGAGTGTGTGCAGAGTGCGTGTGAATACAGAGTGCGTGTATGTGTATGTGTATGTGTATGTGTGTGCGTGTGTGTGTGTGCGTGTGTGCGTGTGCAGAGTGATGGGCTGAATGATGAACTGAATGATGAGCTGCGGTCCGGATTTCCAGATCGGGCGATCCAGATCAGGCGATCCAAATCGGACGATCCAAATTGGACGATCCAGATTGGATGGACAGAGTGGATTGACTGAAATATCACATCAAAGTTTTTCGGTTTCCTTTCCCGGAGCTTACTTTTTTGTAATTTTCCGTGCTCTCCGTGCAATTGCGACTACTGTTGGCGACAACTTTTAAAACAATCATGACCGTTCACGATCGTCTCGCCGCGCACCTTGCAAAAATTCCGGATACTGCCCGCGCCAGCTGGGTGGCCGCCAATGCCACCGTGGTGGGCGACGTCACGCTTGGGCCGGGGAGCAGTGTGTTTTACGGGGCGGTGTTGCGCGGCGACATTGCCCGGATCGTGGTGGGGGAGGGGTCGAATATCCAGGACAATTGCGTGGTGCATCTGGCGGATGATCTCGATGCGATCATCGGCAAATGGGTGACGGTCGGCCACGGCGCGATCATCCACGCATGCACGATTGGGGACGAGTGCCTGATCGGCATGGGCGCGACGGTGCTCGATGGCGCGAAGGTGGGGGCGCGGAGCATCGTCGGGGCGGGCGCGGTGGTGACGCCGCGCACGGTGATTCCGCCCGGCTCGATGGTGCTTGGCGCGCCGGCCAGGGTCGTGCGCGCGCTCGGCGAGGAGGAGCAGGCAAAGCTCAGGGGATGGGCCGAGAAATACGTGCATGTGTCGGCTGCGCACGCCGCCGCGGAAAATGCGAGAAAGGCGTAAGGAGGCGCAGGGAGACGTAGGAAGGTGTGGGGTGGCACGGCTTGATTGCGATGTTTGCAATGCTTGCGATGCTTGTGGTGTTTGTGATGCTCGCGATGTCGCAAGGGGAGGGGAGAGGGAGGGGGTGCGTTGTCTTGGCGCGTTGTTTTATATTTCAGTGGCAGATAATGTGAAAGAGTCGCGCAAGAATTTTGCGTGTTGCCATTTTGAATGCGTTTCTATTTCTACGCCACTTTGGTTTTTGCCAAAAAACGCACACACACATCCTATTACTTAATCATACATTCGTTATGAAAAAACTCATCGTTGAATTCATCGGCACCTTCTTTCTGGTGTTTACTGTCGGCTCGGTATGCACGCAGGGCGCGAGCGCCGTCCTTGGCGCGCTGGCCATCGGCTGCTCGCTTATGGTCATGGTTTATGCGGGCGGCCATATTTCCGGGGGCCACTACAATCCCGCCGTGACGCTTGGCGTCTGGCTTCGCGGCAAATGCGAGACCAAGGATGTTGTTCCTTATTGGATCGTGCAAATCCTGGCCGCCTTGGTGGCGGCGCTGGTCATCGGTTTGATTTATGAAAAGACGGCGGTGGTTAACTTCGGCTGTTCTGACGATGTCAAGGTGCTGCCCGCGATCATCGCTGAATTCATCGGCACGTTTGCCCTTGTCTGGGTCGTGCTCAACAGCGCGACGTCCAAGGGCACCGCGGGCAATTCCTTCTACGGACTGGCCATCGGCTTCACGGTTTTTGTCTGCGCGATTTCCGTCGGCGGCATTTCCGGCGGGGCGTTCAATCCCGCGGTGGGTTTTGGTGTTCTCGCGATGGGTTTTGCCAGCGTGAAGACTTTTATCATCTACCTCGTCACCGATCTCGTCGGCGGCCTGGTCGCGGCCCTCACCTACAAGGCCGTCAACGGCAACGACTGATTTTTGCGCGCGTTTTGCGTGCGTGTGTTTCGCGCGCGTTTGCCCGCGTTTCGCACAGCTTTCGCACAGCCTTCGCGCGACCTTTGCGCGACCTTTGCGTGAAATATTTCCCCCCAAAAGCCGGACGTTTTTTCGTCCGGCTTTTTTTATTTTGCGTGCGAAAAACGCGCCAGCGCCTGAGCGCTTGCGATCTTCAGGTTGAATCGCGCCCCGTAATCACTGCCGGCAGAATCACTGCCGGCAGGATTACTGTCAGCAGATTGCCGGCTTCCCTTGGCGGATTCCGCTGTTACCGTTTGTTCCCATGCACACCCACTCTCGATTTTGTTTTGCGATTGTTTTGTCCGCGGTGCTCAGCGCCGTCGCTTTTGCCGGGGCATGGGACGAGCCGGCCTGGCAATTCTGGCTCGCGCCCGGCGCCGCGCCCGCCGGCTGGACAAAAATCGCGCCCGACTCCGCCTACACCGACGCGCGCGCCTGTGGCTACGAGGCCACCGACGGCATCACACAAAACGCGACCGGCACGACCGCCGACCGACCGTATTATTTTTCCGCGGGGCTGGCTGAGGGGAATTACCGCGTGGCGGTCACCTTCAGCGGCACGCTCACCGTGAAAACCGAAGTGCGCCGGCTCGTGCTTGAGAACGCCGTCTCCGTGCCCGGCGCGACGTCGCGCCGCGAGTTCATCGTCAACATCCGCCGCGACGGAATCGTGGGCGCGGCGCCTCCCGACAGAACCGCCGTCAACCTGAAGCCGCGCGAACGCGCCGAGGAAAAATGGAACTGGGACGACAAACTCACGCTGGAATTCAACACCTCCGCGTCCGCGTTTCCCGCCGTCGCCGCCATCGAAATCACCCGCGCCGAGGACGTGCCCACGCTCTTCCTCCTCGGCGACTCCACCGTGTGCGACCAGCCGCGCGAACCCTACGCGAGCTGGGGCCAGATGCTCACGCGTTTTTTCAAGCCCACCATCGCCGTCGCCAATCACGCCGAGTCCGGCGAATCCTACCAAAGCGCCCTCGGCCGCGGACGCCTCGCCAAAATCCTCAGCCAGCTTCGCCCCGGCGACACCGTCATGCTGCAATTCGGCCACAACGACATGAAGTCCGTCGACGTGCCCGCCTACACGGCGAGCATCCGGCAGTTTGTCTCCGCCATCCGCGCGAAAAAAGCCGCCGTCGTGCTCGTCACGCAAATGCAGCGCCGCACCTTCGGCGAGGACGGCAAAATCACCAACTCGCACAAAGGCTACCCCGACGCCGTCCGCGAAGTTGCCCGCGAGGAAAAACTCCCGCTCATCGACCTGCACGCCATGAGCATGCAATTCTACGAAGCGCTTGGCAAAGACGGCTCCGCCATCGCCTTCAAGCCCGGCGACGGCACGCACCACAACGCCTACGGCGCCTACGAACTCGCCAAGTGCATCGTCCAGGGCATTCGCGACAACAAGCTCCCGCTCGCGCGTCACATCGAGGACGATTTCGCGGGCTTCGCCCCCGCGAAACCCGACGCCCCCGAAAGCCTGAAAATCCCGCCCAGCCTCACCGCGCCAGGCGAAAAACCAGACGGCTCATAAACCCCGTCTGATCATCTGGCTGATCTGACCGATCCGTCTGATCTGTCCGCTCAGTCCGCTCAGCCCGATCCGCCCGCTCAGCCCGCCCCGACCGCTCTGCCTGCTCCACCCGCCCAATAAACCGCCCGCCTCCAACAAAACCACCATGCCCACCCGCACACTCACCGCCACACTCACCGCTCCCGCTGCCGTCTTCGCCGCCGCGCTCACCGTGGCATTCTCCACGCTGTTTCTCGCCTCCTGCAAAACGCCGGACGCGGCGCCGGCCACACCGCAGACCGCCTGGCTCTTCACCCACTTCACGGGCGACAGCAAAAGCGGCTTGCAACTCGCCTGGAGCAACGACGGCTACAAATGGGAAAAACTCGGCAACGGCCCCGGTTACCTGAAACCCAACGTCGGCGAGGCGAAACTCATGCGCGACCCCTGCGTCGCTCTCGGCCCCGACGGCGCCTGGCACATGGTGTGGACGACCGCGTGGGACGGCCAGACCATCGGCCACGCAACCACGCGCGATTTCCTCCACTGGTCGGAACAAGAGGCGATTCCCGTCATGGCCGGCATCGACGGCACGCGCAATTGCTGGGCGCCCGAAATCATCTACGACGACGAGGCAAAAAACTTCCTCATTTATTGGTCGTCCACCGTCGAAGGCCGTTTCGCCGAAACCGCCGGCACATCGGAAGACAAATACAACCACCGCATCTACTGCACCACGACGACCGATTTCAAAACCTTCGCCCCCGCGCGCCTTCTCTACGACCCCGGCTTCAGCGTGATCGACGCCACGCTCATCAAGTTTGACAACCGCTGGCGGCTCATCGTGAAAGACGAAACCGTGAAGCCGCCGAAAAAACACCTGCGCATCGCAACCGGCGAACACGCCACGGGACCGTTCACAATGCCGCCCGCGCCCCCGTTCACGCGCGACTGGGTCGAAGGTCCGGCCGCGTTCATCGGACGCGAAGGTGAAGTGCTCGTCTACTTCGACGTGTATCGCGACAAACACTATGGCGCGATGCGCTCGCACGACATGCAAACATGGGAGGACGTAACCGGCGGCATCTCGCTCCCCGCCGGCATGCGTCACGGCACGATCATCGAAGTGCCGAAGCCGGTCATCGACAAACTGCGCTCCGCCGAACTCATGATGAGCCGCCCGCCGCCAAATGTCCCGTCGATGCTGCCGTAGAAATGTCCCGTCGATGCTGCCGTAGGTTTATATAAAACGTGGCAAGGATTGTCCGTGCCACATTTTTCCCGCGTGCGTGTGAACATCATCCTCTTCAATCCCGACGAATTTCCCACCCCGGCGCCCAACCGCGCTTCGCTCACGCTCCCGCGCGCCGATCCACGCGCCGCGCACATCATCGACGTCCTCCGCCGCAAACCCGGCGACACCTTTGACGCCGGCCTTGTCGACGGCCCGCGCGGCAAAGCCACCCTCGCCGCCATCTCGCCGGACGACGCCTCGCTCGCGCTCACCTTCCTTTGGGGCGCGCCTCCCCCGCCCCTTCCGCCCCTCACGCTCATCATCGGACTCCCGCGTCCGCAAACCGCGCGCAAAATCCTCAACGAAGCCACCGCGCTCGGTGTTTCGGAAATGCACTTCATCGCCACCGAACGCGGCGAACCCTCCTACGCGCAAAGCACGCTCTGGACGACCGGCGAATACCGCCGTCACCTCATCGCTGGCGCCGCGCAGGCGTTCTGCACGCGCCTTCCGCGCATCACGTTTTCGAATACACTCACCGCAACCATCGCCGCGCTCGCAACCGGACAGCCCGGCGCGCACCGCATCGCGCTCGACAACTACGAATCCCCCGCGCCGCTGGGTGGACACCTGAAACACATTTCGCGCGCCCCCATCATCCTCGCGCTCGGCTCCGAACGCGGCTGGACCTCAACCGAACGCGACCAACTCCGCGCCGCGCATTTCGCCTTCGCGCACCTTGGCCCGCGCGTCCTGCGCACCGAAACCGCCGCCACCGCCGCCATCACGCTGTCGCTCGCGCACCTCGGGCTGGTTTGATTCGGAGTGTACCGCCACTGAAACACGCGATTCAAAATGCATGCCCACAGTATAGTGAATATAATAGGGGACAGACACTCTGTACTGCACGCTTCGCGCAAGCGTGCAAGAGAGAGCGCGCTTTGTTGTCTTTGGACTTCCAAATACACCTGTCTTTGTTTTCTACTGGAACCCTTTCATCCTTCATCTTTCATTCTTCATCCTTCCTTTCATCCTCCATTCTTCCCGCCCGGAAACACACACAGCTTTTTATTCCAGACCAAACCAGACCAACCAAATCACATCAAACCACATCACACCGCACCCATGACACGCGTCCTCCTCACCACCACCTCATTCCAAGACACGCCCGGCGCCCATCACGACATGCTCGCCTCGCTCGGCGTCGAAGTCGTCCGCGAACGCGGCCCGCTCCCCGAGTCCCGCATGCTCGAACTCGCCGGCGAATTTGACGCCTTCCTCTGCGGCGACGACGCCATCACCGCCGCCGTCATCGACAAGTCGCTCCCGCGCCTTCGCGTCATCAGCAAATACGGCATCGGCCTCGATAAAATCGACGTCGCCCACGCCACCGCGAAAAAAATCCCCGTGCTCTTCACCCCCGGCGTGAACCACACGACAGTCGCCGAGCACACCTTCCTGCTCCTCCTCGCCCTCGAAAAACAACTCCTCTTCCACTGCGACTCCACGCGCTCCGGCGGTTGGAAACGCAAAACCGGTCACGAGCTTCTCGCCAAGACCATCGGCATCGTCGGCCTCGGCCGCATCGGCAAGGAAGTCGCCATCCGCGCCCGCGCCTTCGGCATGGAAGTCACCGCCTTCGACGTCTACTGGGACGAAGCCTTCGCCACGCGGCACAACGTCCGCCGCGCCGCCACCAAGGAGGAAATCTTCGCCACCGCCGATTACATCTCGCTGCACACGAACCTCACGCCCGAGACGCGCGACATGATCAACGCCAGGTCCATCGCCACGATGAAAAAAGGCGTCATCATCCTCAACTGCGCCCGCGGTGAAATCGTGCACACGGCCGACCTCGTCGCCGCGCTCGACTCCGGCCAGGTCGGAGGCTACGGCGCCGACGTGCTCGACCAGGAGCCGCCGCCCGCCGGCCACCCGCTCCTCAAACACCCCAACGCAGTCATCACGCCGCACATCGGCTCGCGCACTTACGAAAGCGTCGTCCGGCAGGCGAGCTGCTGCGTCTCCAACTACAAATCCTTCCTCGAAGGCAAAATCGTCAACCAGGCCAACAAGTTCTAAGCCGCTGGCGCGCTGGCAAAACACCGGATGGCGGTCTGACAAAAACATGCGTTTTAATAACCGGACCAAAATAATCGTGGCAGGAATCGCGGGGATGCTCCTCGGGGCGCTTGTCACGATTCCCATCTGTATTTATAAAGCATCAGTGATGACAACGGACACCGGGCTTCACTCAAGCCGCGGTCAGCTTATTGGCGCAATGGCCACGCTTTATATGCTCGACGAGAATAATTTCGATAGAATCAAGTCATACCAAAGTCAAATGGTAATGGCTCATTTTATTTATTTGGCACGCCATCACCAAGCTGGTTTTTCCGGGGCCAAGGGCTTCGAGCGTTATTTGGTGGAAACGGCCCGGTACATCAAATCGCATCCGAAGGATTTTATTGAAAAGGAATATTTTTTATTAAAAGGCGAGTCTGGTGCTGGAAACCAGTCGATGAAAAATATACA
>JAISGL010000412.1 GCA_031263125.1 Opitutaceae bacterium
CCGGCGCCGAATCCTACGCCAGCCACACCGACAACGCATTCCTGCGCGTCGCCGACAACCCGCTCTCCACCTTCTCCGCCGACATCGACACCGCCAGCTACACCAACGTCCGCCGATTCCTCAACCGCGGTCACCTCCCGCCGCGCGACGCCGTGCGCATCGAGGAAATGATCAACTATTTCTCCTACAACTACGCGCCGCCCGCGAAGGACAACACCGCGCCATTCGCCGCCACGATGGAAGTCGCCGCCGCGCCCTGGAACCCCGAACACCGCCTCGTGCGCATCGGCATCAAAGGCCGCGAAATCGACGACGCCACGCGCCCGCCCGCCAGCCTCGTTTTCCTCATCGACGTCTCCGGCTCGATGGACGCGCCCAACAAACTCCCGCTCGTGAAAGAGTCGATGCGCATGCTCGTCAACCGCCTCCGCCCCGACGACCGCATCGCCATCGTCACCTACGCCAACACCATCGACCTCGCCCTCCCCTCCACCTCCGCAGGCGACAAAACCAAAATCCTCGACACGCTCGATTCGCTCCGCGCAACCGGCGGCACCAACGGCGGCAAAGGCATCCAGCTCGCCTACGAAATCGCCAAGGCCAACTTCATCAAGGACGGCGCCAACCGCGTCATCCTCTGCACCGACGGCGACTTCAACATCGGCATCACCAACCGCGACGAACTCACCGGCCTCATCGGGGAAAAAGCCAAATCCGGCGTCTTCCTCACCGTGCTCGGCTTCGGCATGGGCAACTTGAAGGACTCCACGCTCCAGCTCCTCGCCGACAAAGGCAACGGCAACCACGGCTACATCGACACGCGCGACGAAGCCCGCCGCCTCCTCGTCGAACAAACCGCCGGCACCCTCGTCACCATCGCCAAGGACGTGAAACTCCAGGTCGAGTTCAACCCCGCCCAGGCCGGGGCGTACCGGCTTATCGGACACGAAAAACGCCTCCTCGCGAAAGAAGACTTCAACAACGACAAAGTTGACGCCGGCGAAATCGGCGCCGGCCACACCGTCACGGCCCTCTACGAAGTCGTCCCCGCAAAACCCGCCGCCGAAAACGCAGCCGCCGAAAACGCCGGAACCGAACCCGGCGCCCCGAAAATCCCCGCCGTGTCCGTCGATCCGCTCAAATACCAAACCCGGACCGTCGTCACCTCGACGCCCAAGCTCGAACTCAAAGGCGAACTCCTCACGCTGAAAATCCGCTACAAAGCGCCCTCCTCCGACATGAGCGACAAAGTCGAATTCGTGCTTGAGGACAAAGGCGCCGCGTTTGCCGAGGCGAGCGCCGACTTCAAGTTCACCTGTTCCATCGCCGCGTTCGGCATGATCCTCCGCGACTCCGCGGACAAAGGTCTCGCCACCTACGACAGCGTGCTCGAATGGGCCGACGCCGGCCTGGGCGACGCATCAGGCGCCGACCACACGCGTCGCGGCGAGTTCACCGACCTTGTGCGCCGCGCCAGACAAATCAGGACAAACTGATTCCACTTTATCAAGTGATGTTATGCGGCGCGCACGTAGCGCAGGCTGCCAAGCCTGCTGACGAGGCGCAGCCTCGCCCAATCCGAAAAAAACGCCCTCTCTCCGCCCCCCCGGCGGCGTGCAATAAACCCGACGGCGGCGTGCGCCAAACAAAGCAGGTTTGGCAGCCTGCGCTACGAGCGGCCCGACACACCACTGCTGCAAAATCCGCCGGTCGCGGGTCGCGTAGCATCAATTCATCATAAGAAGATAAATCCCCGCACCGCACCGGATGCGCTCGGAAATAACATACCTGTCTTTAACTGATGTTACGCAGGCGGTTTTTTTGGGGGGGAGGGAGGCAGGGCGGATTCGCCGAGATCACCAAGAGCCACGGCGACGAACGCGGCGATCTCACCGAGATGACAATGCCCAAAAATCGTATTCCACATAACATCAGTCCTTAAACCTTAAGCCATTAAATCACCTTATCTTATCACTTGTAGCAGTCTTCTCGCACAATAGCACACAACTTATTGGTGTATGAAAGATTACGTATCTTTTTCATCAAGCTCAAGAGTGTCAACTATTTTAATTTTAACCTTAATCTTGGCACTGTCTTGTACCTGTCCCTGTTTCTATTTGCTCTTCTTGCCCTTGATTTATTCTCCTTTCCACCTTTGTCCCTGTTTGCCCGGTTTCGGCTTCGATCTTGGCTTCCTGCACATCAGTTGCTTTCCCGGTTTTCTCCGGTTCGGTTACTCAAACGTAAGATATGCTATTATCGAGAACACCCACTCCCCTCCCACTGCACTGCAAAAATCCGTTCCGAATCCGTTCCGATTTCCACCGCTCCGATTTCCACCATTCCGATTTACACACACATATTCGGAACTTGCGCGCTTGCATGATGTGTTATCGTGAATGTCGTGAATGTGAACGTTCCAGCGGAAACCGCTTCAAACGCCTAAACCACTTTATTCACGACAACACGACAGCATTATCCATCCATTATCCATTATTCCATGACAACACCCGCCATGCTCGCCTTCGCGTTTCTCTCACCAACTGTCATCATCGTGCTCCTGGTGTTCTCGATGATCTTCGCGGTCTATGCGCAATGCCGCGTGTCAAGCGCCTACGGCAAAAACGTCCGCATCCCGTCGCGCGGACGCATCACGGGCCGCGAAGCCGCCGAAGCTGTCATGGCTCGCGCCGGCATCCATGACGTCGAAATCACCCAGACCGGCGGACACCTCACCGACCACTACGACCCGATGCACAAACGTCTCGTGCTCTCCTCCGAAAACTACCGCGGCACCAGCCTCGCCGCGCTCGGAGTCGCCGCGCACGAAGCCGGCCACGCCATCCAGCACAAAAACGGCTACGCGATGCTCAAGGCCCGCATGGCGCTCGTGCCCATCACGCAACTCTCCTCGCGTGTTTTGCCCTTCGTCATCTTCGGCGCGTTTTTCTTCCGCATGTTCGGCCTCATCGACATCGGCATCATCTGCTACGCGGTGCTGACGCTCTTCCACCTCGTCACGCTCCCGGTGGAATTCGACGCCAGCCGCCGCGCGAAAATCGAACTCGCCGGCCTCGGCATCATCCAGCCCGGCGAGGAAAAAGGCGTGAACGAAACGCTCAACGCCGCCGCCCTCACCTACGTCGCCGCCTTCCTCGGCTCGCTCCTGAATCTCCTCTGGCTCATCTCCGTGCGCCGGGGCAATTGAGCTGTTGCAAATCACACCCCAAGTCTGAATCACACCCCAAGTCTGAATCACAACCAAGCCGGGCTTGCGTTGTGCAGATGCGAACATCCTGTGAACAACTTCGCGCAATCACGCGATTTTTCCGTTTGCCGATCCCTTGCGCCTCCGCTCCATTAACCGGTTTCCATTTCTGTTTCCAATTTCATGTATCTCAAGGCGCTCAAGCTCCACGGTTTTAAATCCTTCGCTGATCCCTCCACCCTCGGCTTCGAACCCGGCGTGACCGCCGTCGTCGGCCCCAACGGCTGCGGCAAATCCAACATCGCCGACGCCATCCGCTGGGTGCTCGGCGAACAAAGCGCAAAAGCCCTCCGCGGCGGCAAGATGCAGGACGTCATTTTCGAAGGCGCCGACACCCGCAAACCCTCGCAAATGTGCGAGGTCTCCATCCTCCTCACCGACTGCGAAAAACAACTCGGCAGCCAGTTTCACGAAATCGAAATCACCCGCCGCGTCCACCGCGGCAGCCAGTCCGAGTATTTCTTCAACAACACCCCCTGCCGCCACAAGGACATCCAGAACCTCTTCATGAACACCGGCATAGGCCGCACCTCCTACTCGATCATGGCCCAGGGCCAGATCGACCAGATACTCTCCTCCAAACCCGAGGAACGCCGCATCGTCTTCGAGGAAGCCGCCGGCATCACCAAATACAAAAGCCAGCGCCGCGAAGCCCTCCAAAAACTCGCCCTCACCGACACCAACCTCGCCCGCGTCTCCGACGTCATCGCCGAAGTCTCGCGCCAGATCGGCTCCCTCCGCCGCCAGGCCTCCAAAGCCCTCCGCTACAAACGCGTCTCCCACCGCCTCCGCCACCTCGCCCTCGCGCACGGCGGCTGCCAGCACGGCAAAATCACCGCCACCCTCACCGAACTCGACGGACAAGTCATCAAACTCCGCGCCGCCTCCGAAACCCGCCGCGTCCATTACTCCCAGCAACAATCCGACCTCGAGGAAAAAAAAGCCCACCGCTCCCGCCTCAACCAACGCGTGCAGGAAGCCCAGCAAGCCGTCTTCGACCTCCGCACCGAACGCGACCAGACCCTCAACACCGCCAACCTCGCCCAAATCAAACGCACCGGCCTCATCGAACGCCTCGACGCCGCCCGCGCCGCCCTCGGCGAACTCGAAATGCAACTGCGCGACCTCACCGCGCAAGCCGACACCAGCGCCCAGGACAAACAACTCCAACTCTCCCTCCTCGGCTCCTCCGAAGCCAACCTCCAGGAAATCAACCGCCAGGTCGCCGTCTCCGAAGGCGGCCTCACCACCCTCGAACAGGAACTCCAGCAATCCAAATTCCAACTCCTCCAAGTCGAAAGCACCCTCGCCCGCCTCCGCACCGACTGCTCCGGCTACGAAGTGGACCAAAAAACCTCCGTCCACCGCCACGAAACCCTCCTGGCCGAAATCGAAGGCATCCGCCAGCAACACGGCGCCGCCGCGCAAGTGGCCGCCGAGTTTGAACTCCGCGTCGAGGAAAACCTCGCGGCCCGCGCCCGCGCCCAGCAGGAAGCCCGCGACGCCCAGCAAGCCATCGCCAACCGCACCCGCGAATTCCGCGACGCCCAGCGCCGCCTCAGCGAAATCGACCGCCAGCTCACCACCCGCACCGGACGCCTCCAAGTCCTCCAACGCCTCCACGAATCCTTCGAAGGCTTCGGCGAAGGCGCCAAAGCCCTCCTCCAAGGCCAGCTCGACCACACCCTCGAAGGCGCGCCCCGCCCCGCCCCGATCATGGACGGCCTCAGTTTCGCCCCCGAATACGCCAAAGCCATCGAAGCCCTCATCGGTTCCGCCGCCGAAGCCGTGACGGTCGCCGACCTCGCCACCGCGCAACGCATCCTCGCCCACCTCGAAGCCACCCAAGCCGGCTCCATCTGCCTCCGCGTCGGCGAACTCGCCGGCAACCCCGCCCCCGCCGCTACCTCCCCCGCCCCCGACACTCCCCCCGCTGAAAGCTCAGACCGATCCGTCCGATCAGACAGCTCAGTCCACTCAGCCCCCCCCACCCTTCCCCTGGGACTGATCCCCGTCAGCTCCATCCTCAACACCGCCGACACCGCCCACCCCGTCGCCGGCCTCCTCGCCGCCTGCTACATCGCCGCCGACCTCGCCGCCTTCCTGGCCTACTGGCGCGAAAACCCCTCATTCCCCTTCCTCGCCGTCGCCACCCGCAAAGGCGAATACATCGACCGCCGCGGCCTCATCTCCGGCGGCTCCATGAAAAAAAATCCCCGCAGCATCGTCCAACGCGAAAACGAAATGCGCGAAACCGCCAACGCCGTCGCCGACGACCAGAAAGCCCGCGACGCGCAAAAAACCGTTTGCGACACCATCAGCGCCGCCATCACCGAAGCCGAGACCACCCTCCAGCAAAAACGCGACGAAGAACTCGCCGTCTCGCAACAAACCGCCGCCATCCAGGCCGAGCAACGCAACGCCCAGCGCGCCGTCGAGGACATCTCCAGCAAACTCCGCCGCATGGAAGCCGAGTCCGTCTCGGTGGAAGCCGCGCGCACCGAAGCCCACGCCCGCTGGGAAAAAGCGCAAACCCAGCTCACCGAAGCCGAAACCCTCCACGACCAGGGCAAGGAACGCATCCGGCAAATGGAGACGCGCATCACCGAACTCCGCGCTGACCGCGACACCAAACGCGAAAGCCTCAACGCCGCCCGCCTCGCCGCCTCCGAACAACGTGGCAAAGTCGATTACCTCGAACGCGGCATGGCCGACATGGAACGCCGCCGCGCCGAACTCGGCGCCCTCCTCGTCCAGCGCCAGCAGGAAATCGAACTCTGGACGCAACAAATCCAGGACCTCGAAGGCGAAACCGCCGCCAAACGCGCCCGGGCCGCCACCCTTGAGGAAACCATCGCCGTTGCGCAGCAGCAAGTGGAGCAAATCCGCGTGCAACTCGTCGAAGTCGAGCACCAAATCACCGGTGTCGAAGGCACGCAGGACAACCTCCGCGTCGAAGCCGAAAAAGCGCACGACGAATTCAGCAAATGCGAAGTAAAACTCGCCGAAAGCCGCGCCCGCGCTGATTTCCTCAAGGAAGAAGTCGAGCGCGAATTTCAAACCGACATCACCACCCTCGACTGGAAAAACCTCCTCTGGCACGCCGACGACGAACCCGAAGGCATCGAAAACCTCGACCTCGACGACGACGACCCCGCCGCCGACCCAACCGCCGATACCCCCGCCGCCGACACTCCCCCCGCCGAAAGCTCAGCCCGATCAGACAGCTCAGTCCGATCAGTCCGCTCAGACAGCCCAGACCGCTCCACCACCACAACCGCCGCCCCCGCCGAGGACCAGTCCGCCACCGCTCCCGCCACCACCGCCGACGACGCCACCACCATCACCGCCACCACCGACACCGACGCCGCTCCCGCCCCCACCACCTCCTCCGCCGCCGACGTCCCCACCCCCGACGCCCAACCCGCCGCCGCCGCCGCCGAACCCGCCAAACAACAACGCCGCCGCCGCAAACAAAAACAAAAGGGCGACCCCACGGAGGAAGACCTCGCCGCGCTCGACAACACCAACTGGGACCAAGTCCGCTCCGACATCGCCAGCCTCCGCCAGCGCATCAACAGCATGGGTGACGTTAACCTCGTCGCCATCGAGGAATACCGCTCCCTCAAGCAACGCTACGACTTCCTCAAGACGCAAAACGACGACCTCGTTAACGCCAAAACGGAACTCCTCAAAACCATCGACGAAATCAACAACACCTCGATGCAGCAGTTCCAGATCACCTTTGATCAAATCAAGAAGAACTTCGACTACACCTTCACGAAACTCTTTGGCGGCGGCAAAGCCGCGCTCGACCTCGTGCAAGCCGACGACCCCCTGGAGAGCGGCATCGAAATCACCGCCCAGCCCCCCGGCACGAAACTCAAAGGCATCAGCCTCCTCTCCGGCGGACAAAAAACGCTCACCGCGGTCGCGCTCCTCTTCGCCCTCTACATGGTAAAACCCTCCCCCTTCTGTCTCCTCGACGAATTGGACGCGCCCTTGGACGAATCGAACATCGGCCGCTTCACCGATCTCCTGGCGAATTTCACGAATGACAGCCAGTTCATCATTATTACGCACAACAAGCGCACGGTGGCCGCCGCCGACGCGATCTACGGAGTGACGATGGAAGAACGTGGTGTTTCAAAGACGGTCTCGATGCGTTTCAACAAAGAGCTGGGCGACGCCGAAGTCCAAAAAGGCGCCAACGACACCATAGCCGAAGCCGTCCGCAGCACGAAAGTATGACACCAAAACACGCTCAATTTGAGCCGAATTGAAAGCACCCGTCTCCGTATAACGTATAAAGCACAGACAATCCTGGCTGGGCGGTTTGGGAATATTATGAGTAGTGCATAGTCATCCTTAAAAAAAATCGGAGCACTTCCGGAGAAGATTTGCCCGATTGACTGGATACAAGGAGCAGCGATTGGCAGATGTCGCTGACGATCGCTACCAGCTCACCAGACAAGGCGCAATGCGCCTCGCAAGAAACCTCAAACCGGGCGCGCCGGTGTCGTGTTGGGCGACTGGTTCCGAGCGACAGTCTGCCGCCCGTCCTTGTCACATGCATCATTTGGACGATCCAATAGTAGCGGATCAGATTTCGGCATGTGCGAGTAAAAGCCGTAAAGAGGCCGTAAAATATAGGGACAGACTCAAAATTTCCTTGCCTCATAGCTATTTTCCAGTGATTGTTTTCCGCATGAGGATCGCACGAATAAAGATTCATGGAGAGGATGCCGTCTATCACTGCATTTCACGCACCGTTAACGGCGAACGGCTTTTCGACGAGGACGCCAAGGAGATGTTCCGCCGTCAAATGTGGCAAATCGCCGACTACTGCGGCGTTTCCATTCTCACTTACGCCATCATGGAAAACCACTTCCATGTGCTTGTCAGGGTTCCAAAAAAAGCACCGATCTCCGATGAGGAACATTTGCGTCGCTATCGCTTGCTCTACCCGGAACCAACCCGTTTCCAAACCGCCTCACTTGCGG
>JAISGL010000252.1 GCA_031263125.1 Opitutaceae bacterium
GGACGACGCGTGATGCTGGATGCGGATTTGGCGCGTTACTATGGTATTGGCACTCGTGATTTGAACAAAGCTGTTGAGCGCAATCCCGACCGGTTTCCAGAAGATTTTGCCCTCAAGCTGACCATCGGAGAAATCCGTGACTTGATGTTCCAAAACGGAACATCAAGTTTGCAAGGTGTTAAAAGGCAACATGACGGCGTCCGCAAACCCGCCCGCGTCTTCCCGAGCAAGGCGTCGCGATGCTCGCGAGCGTCCTGCGCGGCCCGCGTGCGGCGGCGGTATCCATCGCCATCGTGCGCGTGTTCGTGCAACTGCGCGAACTCATCTCCACGCATCGCGACCTCTCGGCCAAATTTGCGGAACTCGAACGCCGCATCGAAGGCCACGACGAAGCCATCGCGAACCTCTTCGAAGCCATCCGCCGGCTCCTCGCGTCCGACGAGCCGGCCAGCAAACCCAAAATCGGCTATCACCAAGGCAACCGTTAGCCTGTTTTCACACGCCCACGCCACGCCGCATTTTGTTCACGCAGCATCCTCACAATCCACAATCCGCATTTCACATTTCACAATCTGCATTCCACATCCTGCATTCCACATCCTGCATTTCACCACACCACACTACACCACTTCTTAAATCTTAATTCTTAAATCTTAATTTCTAATTTCCACAACATGAGCAGCACAACAACCACCACAGTCACGCCCGACTTCACCAAACTCGCCTACGACGACATCAAACTCGCGCCCGCCACGCCCGCCGCGACCACCACGCCCGCCGCGACCGAAACCGTCGAACTCACCGACGAGCAAATCCCGATCAAAGCCAGCTACACCGCCGCCGACCTCGCCGGCAGCGCCACGCTCGACACCCTGCCCGGCCGCGCCCCCTTCACCCGCGGCCCCTACGCCACCATGTATGTCGCCAAACCCTGGACCGTGCGCCAGTACGCCGGCTTCTCCACCGCCGAGGAATCCAACGCCTTTTACCGCCGCAACATCGCCGCCGGCCAGCAAGGCCTCTCCGTCGCCTTCGACCTCGCCACCCACCGCGGCTACGATTCCGACCACCCCCGCGTTGTCGGCGACGTAGGCAAAGCCGGCGTCGCCATCGACTCCGTCCTCGACATGCAAACCCTCTTCGGCGGCATCCCCCTCGACAAAGTCTCCGTCTCCATGACCATGAACGGCGCCGTCCTCCCCGTCATGGCCTTCTACATCTGCGCCGCCCTCGAACAAGGCGTCAAACTCGAACAACTCTCCGGCACCATCCAAAACGACATCCTCAAGGAAT
The DNA here is from genome assembly GCA_031263125.1 of Opitutaceae bacterium. Lineage (GTDB taxonomy): Bacteria > Verrucomicrobiota > Verrucomicrobiia > Opitutales > Opitutaceae > Ereboglobus. The sequence goes on from JAISGL010000252.1 coordinate 1,294, forward strand.
TCATGGTGCGCAACACCTACATCTACCCCCCCGCGCCCTCGATGAAAATCATCGCGGACATCTTCGAGTACACCTCGAAAAACATGCCCAAGTTCAACTCCATCTCCATCTCCGGCTACCACATGCAGGAAGCCGGCGCCACCAACGACCTCGAACTCGCCTACACCCTCGCCGACGGCCTCGAATACATCCGCACCGGCGTCAAAGCCGGCATCCCCGTGGACGCCTTTGCGCCCCGCCTCTCCTTCTTCTGGGCCATCGGCAAAAACTTCTTCATGGAAATCGCGAAAATGCGCGCCGCCCGCACCCTCTGGGATCGCATCACCTCGCAATTCAACCCCAAGAACAACAAATCCCGCGCCCTCCGCACCCACTCGCAAACCTCCGGCTGGTCGCTCACCGAGCAAGACCCCTTCAACAACGTCGCCCGCACCGTCCTCGAAGCCCTCGCCTCGACGCTCGGCCACACCCAGTCGCTCCACACCAACGCCCTCGACGAAGCCATTGCCCTCCCCACCGACTTCTCCGCGCGCATCGCCCGCAACACCCAACTCTTCCTCCAGAACGAGTCTGGCATCTGCAACGTCGTCGACCCCTTCGCCGGCTCCTACTACGTCGAATCCCTCACCCGCGAACTCACCGAAAAAGCCTGGGCGCACATCGAGGAAGTCGAGAAACTCGGCGGCATGACCAAGGCAATCGAAGCCGGCCTCCCCAAACTCCGCATCGAGGAAGCCGCCGCCCGCCGCCAGGCCAAAATCGACTCCGGCAAAGAAACCATCGTCGGCCTCAACAAATACCGCCTCGAAAAAGAAGACGCCCTCGAAATCCTCGAAGTTGACAACACCGCCGTCCGCGAGTCGCAAATCAAACGCCTCAAGGAACTCAAAGCCGCGCGTGACCCCGGCAAAGTCCAAGCCGCGCTCGCCGCCCTCACCGAATGTGCCGCCACCGGCAAAGGCAACCTCCTCGAACTCGCGGTCGAGGCGGCCAAAGCCCGCGCCACCCTCGGAGAAATCAGCAGCGCCCTCGAAACGAAATTCGGCCGCTACCAAGCCACCATCCGCAGCATCTCTGGAGTTTATCGCATGGCCTACGGAGAAGAACCCGTGATCAACGAAGTCCGCGCCCTCGTCGCCAAGTTTGAAGAACGCGAAGGCCGCCGCCCCCGCATCCTTGTCGCCAAGCTGGGCCAGGACGGCCACGACCGCGGCGCGAAAGTGGTGGCGACAGCGATGGCCGACCTCGGTTTCGACGTGGACATCGGCGCCCTCTTCCAAACCCCTGAGGAAACCGCCCAGCAAGCCGTCGAAAACGACGTCCACGTAGTCGCGATGAGCAGCCTCGCCGCCGGCCACAAAACCCTCCTCCCGCAACTCGTCGCCGAATTGAAAAAACGAGGCCGCGAAGACATCCTAGTCATCTGTGGAGGCGTGATCCCCGCGCAAGACTACGATTTCCTCCTGAAAAACGGCGCCAGCGCCATCTTCGGCCCCGGCACCGTGATCCCGAAGAGCACCAAGCGCATACTGGAGCTGCTGTTGGAGCGGCTGTAACCAACCACTTAG
>JAISGL010000338.1 GCA_031263125.1 Opitutaceae bacterium
ATAACGACGTCGCCGTCGCTGCTCCATTATTCGCTAATAAAAAATCTGAATATATCTCTATCCCATTTTGTTTCATGTCAAAATCCTATCATATCTTGGCGCTGCGTAACATCAGTTAAAGTTAAAGAGTTAAAATTAAAATTAAAGTTAAAACTTTGGATGGATGCTTTCGAGATAACACATCTTTACATTTGAGTGATCGACCCGAGCGGCTGCGGGAAAAACCGGAAAAGTAACTGGTATGCAAGCAAACAGGATCGAAGCCGGGCAAACAGTGGCAAATGGCAAATAGAAAAAGGGACAGGTTTAAGTTCAGGCTTTAAAAAATAATATTTGACATCTCAATTTATTAGAAAAACAAAACGCATAATCTTTTATGTATAAATAATTTATGTGATATTATTTGAAGGGACTGTAGCGGGCGATAAGGTGACTTAAAGACTGAGCCTGATGTTACGCAGCCAGCGGATTTTGGGATGCAAATGCAAAAGGCGCAGGTGCGTTGTCACTCCATCAAATATCAAACAAACCCGAAACCCGTGAACTCGACGGCAAGAAGCGCGTCATGGTTTTTCTGACCAGCAACACGCAATGGAGCGCCAGCAGCGTGGCCGACCTTTATCGTTGCCGCTGGCAAATCGAAGTGTTCTTCAAACAAATCAAACAGACCCTGCAACTGGCCGACTTCCTTGGCCACAATGTCAACGCCGTGCAATGGCAGACAGGGATGGCCCTGCTCGTTTACGTGCTGTTGCGCTTCCAGGCATGGCACAGTCGCTGGGTGCATAGCTTCTCGCGTTTGCTCACGCTGCTGCGCAGCGCCCTTTGGCAGCGACGCCGGATCGACGAACTGCTCGATTCCTATGGGACAGCCACCGGCTGCTTCGCCTGCATGGGTACTCCGGCGCAGAGCGAACTGCCCGGCTTCGACATCTTTGCCGTGGGACAGCCCATCTGACCCGCTCGCCTCTCAATATCAATTTTCATTCCTGAAATCATAAATCGCTCATCTTCTCTCCTCACCCTCCCTCTCCTCTGATACGGGCGCATCTCAAAAACGGGACGGGGCATGCTGCCAATTCCGGGGTAGAGCGGGCGTCCCGCCCGCTGACGGCGAAGCCGCCGGATTGAGTAGCACGGGCATCTTGCCCGTGGACGGCGCGAAGCGCCGCCCCCCATGCCAGCCCCGCCGCGGGCGTGAGGGGTTGGGTCGGCTGGAGCGGCAGGATGTGGTACAACCTGCCGCTCCTGCCTACTCTACCGGCGAGACGCCCGCGCTATTTTTTCTTTCGTCCGAAAAAGAAACTCAGGTAGATGCCGACGGCGGCGAGCAGGATCAGCCACCAGAGATAACGGATTTCGCGCGCGGCGAGTTCGGCGAAGGCGAGGACGCGCGGGAATATGACGCAGAGCGCAATCACGATGATGATCGCGACGGCAACGAGGATTTTTTTGCGTGTTTCAGGGGTCATTGTGATTGCGGCGAGGGTGAGGATTGCGCTGTGGATTGCATTGCGCTGTGGATTGCGTTGCGGGCGGACTAATCGCGGGAGAGTTCTTCGCTGCGGGCCGTGGCGGCGAGGACGGTTTCCTTGATGAGGCCGCGGAAATCGCGGGCGGCCATGCGTTGCAGGCCGGCGTGGGTGGTGCCGTTGGGCGAGGTGACTTGGTCGCGCAGTGTCTCGGCTTCCTCGGGGCTGGCGGCGAGGAGTTTCGCGGAGCCGAGAAGGGTTTCGATGGCGAGTTGCGCGGCGGCGGCGCGCGGGAGTCCGGCGGCGACGCCGGCGTCGCGCAGGGCGGCGGCGAATTCAAAGACGTAGGCGGGGCCGCTTCCGCTGAGGCCGGTGACGGCGTCGAGTTGCGTTTCCGCGACGGCGACGGTTTTGCCGAGCGCGCCGAGCACTTGGCCGATGGTGGCGAGGTCGGCGGCGTCGAGCGGGGCGAGCGATGCCCAGGCGGTGATGCCGGCGCCGATCTGGCCGGGGGTGTTGGGCATGGCGCGGACGATGTTGCGGGCGTTAGGGAAGGTTTGCGCGAGGCGCGCGAGGCGTTTGCCGGCGAGGATGGAGATGATGAGTTTGCCGCGCGTGAGTCCGGCGAGGCTTGGGTCGAGCGTGGCGAGTTGCTGCGGTTTGCAGGCGAGGACGACGGTGCCGGCTTTGGCGAGGAGCGTGTCGAGTCTGCCGGTCGCGGTGACGCCGGTGCGCGCGGCGAGGTCGGCGGCGGTGTTGTCGTCCCCGCCGAGGCAGGTGATTTGTCCGGGCGCGCGGATTTTTCCGTTGATGAGGCCGGTGACAATCGCCGAGGCCATGCGGCCCGCTCCGAGAAACGAGATGGTGTTCATGAGTGGTGGGTGGGAAAGTTCTGAAGACCTGAAGTTCTGAAGGCTGAAGGGGAAACTAATTAGTAATTACTAATTACCAATTACTAATTACTAATTGGGGGGCCTGCGGCCCCAACACTGGCGCTTCGCGCCGGATGGATTGGATAATTAGTCATTAGTAATTGGTCATTAGTCATTGGTAATTTTTCAGACTTTCGGGCTTTCAGGTTTTTATTTCTGCGCTGCTGTCTTTTTGGAGTTTGGTTATTGGACTTTGGAATTTTCTGCCAAAGGCAGCGCCCAATCGAAAATCGAGAATCGAAAATCGAAAATTCATCGTCTCAGTTCCGCGCCTTTGAAAAAGATGTGCATGCGGTGTACTTTTTTGACGCGGTTCTTGATGATGCCGGTGGCGGGGTCGACGCGGTCGGGCACTTCGATGCGGTGCAGGTCGACGACGGCGTGGTAGCCGCGTTCCGAGAAGATGTCGATGAGCATGGCGAGCGCGAGGGGGTCGTCGAGGAGCGCGTCCTCGCTGTTGATGTCGGCTCGGCCGGAGATGGCGTGGCGGATGACGATGGGCATCAGCTTTTGCCCGATGAAGGCGACGACGCGCGCGAAGAGTCCACCGTTTTCGAGTTCGTAGGCGTCGAGGCGTTTGACGAGTTCCTGGCGGGCGTGGACGATGATGTCGCTGGCGAGGGGGAGCGGACGGAGGCGGTCGTGCGTGCGCGGGTCGAGTTCGAGGGAGCTTTGGTAGCGCAGTTCGGCGAGGATTCTTTCGTCGACCTCGGCGATGGTGCCTTCGGAGATGACGAAGTGGTAGTGGAAGTTTTCCTTGAGCGATTGGAGGGCCGACCAGGTTTGTTCCTTGAAGACGCGGTAGCGGCGTTGGGCGAGGGGGACGTCGAAGTCGGTGGGGCGTTCCTCCAGGAGTTCGCCGATGCCGGTGCGGCGCGCCTCCTCGTTGTGGCGCAGGATTTCGCGGCCGCGCTGGAGCTGGCGTTCGACGCTGGTTTTTTCGTCGACGAAGAGCACCATGATGTGGACGGTGGGCTGGCGGAAATGGGAGTGCAGGGGGGTGTTGTAGAACTTGGTGCGGAGTTGCTGCATTTTGTTGACGAGCATTTTGAAGCACTCGACCTGGACTTTGGTGCGGGGGAAGCCGTCGAGGATGACGCCGTCGGCGTATTCGGGTTTGAGGAGTTCGCGCATGAGCAGGCCGGTGACTTCGCGGTCGCCGACCATGTTGCCGGAAGCCTTGAGGCGTTTGGCTTCGGGGGAATCGAGGAGCGCGCTCATGACGATGGGTTCGCAGGTGAAGCCGCGTGTTTTTTGGATGAAGGCGGCGTGGGTGCCTTTGCCGGAGCCGGGCGCGCCGCCGAGGAGGAGGAATTCCTTGGGGAAGCGGAGGTTTTCGCGTCCGAGTTCCTGCGCGAGGTCGTTCCAGACGGAGTCGAAGATGAGGTGCGCGTCCTTGATTTCGAGGTCGTTGGTGGAGGCGATGCGCGGGAGGCCGGCGGCGCCTTTCGGGGAGGCGCCGGTGGTGTTGCCGGGGTTTTGTTCGGGAGCGGGTGCCGGTTTCATGAGTCGTAAACGAGGGCAATAAAAACGATTTTCGGGGAATATTCTACAAGAGAAATCGCCATTTTTTGCGCGGGGGTGGTTTTGATGTCAAAATGACACGCGCGACAGGAGGCGCAACGCGCTTCGCGGCAATGCCGCGCTACATTGCCGCGCAACATTGCCGTGTAACATTGCCGCGCAGTGCTGCGCAACGTTGCCGCACAATGCGACACGGACAGCAACGGATTGTCCGTGCTGCATTTCTCAATTTGAAATCAAATTGGAACCGTGCGGCGGAATCACGCGGCGGGCGTGTCTTTTGCGGGCGCGTCTTTTTTGTCCTTAAAGAACAGGAAGAAAACCACGACGATCACCGCGGCGAAGAGCGCGGGCCAGAGCCAGATGTGGAACCAGTCCGGCTGCGTGCCAGCGGGCGCGTCCTTTGCGGGGGCATACATGCCGGTGAGTTTGCCGAAGAGTTGCGCGCCGATGATCATGCCCAGACCTTGCGTGATGAGCACGTAGAAGCCTTGCGCCTGTCCGCGGATTGTCGTCGGCGAGGCTTTGTCCACATAGATTTGCCCGGTCACGAAGAAGAAGTCGTAGCAAATGCCGTGCAGCGCCACGCCGATGAGGACCATCCACTGGATATGATTGCCCGCGGCCCCGGCGAACAATCCATAGCGCACCACCCAGGCGATCATGCCCACGAGGAGCATTTTTTTCACGCCGAGGCGGACAAAGAGCAGCGGGATGATGAGCATGAAGAAAATCTCGGACACCTGCCCCCACGACATGGTTTGCGTGGCGTCGGCAAAACCGCTGACTTCCACGTACGTCCTCGCCTGCGCGTAGTAACCCGCGAGCGGGATGCAGATGAGCAGCGAGCAGAGCACGAACACGAAATAGCTGCGCTCCTTCAGCAGCGACAGCGCGTCGAGACCGAGGATTTGGCCGACAGAAACTTTCCTGCCGGCCAGCGGCGGGGTCGTGTGGGGAAGGAAGAAACTGTAAACGCCAAGCAGCGCGGACGCGGCGGCCACGACCCAGAATTGACGGATGGATTTGTCACCGCCCTCAAGCCCGTAGGTGATCACGTAAGCCGCCACGATCCAGCCGATGGTGCCGAGCACGCGAATGATCGGAAACACCTTTTCGGGATTGGTGATGTGCTGCAACGCCACGGTGCTGCTGAGGCCGAGCGTCGGCATGTAGCACAGCGCGTGTCCGAGCAGGAGGAGCACCACCGGATGCGTGAACGTGAGCGGCGTGGCGGGATCGATGTGCGGTGCCACGAACGGAATCGCGAACATGAACGCCGCGCCGAGCAGGTGCATGACGCCGAGCACGCGTTGCGATGCAAAAAACCGGTCCGCCACCATGCCGAGAAACAGCGGCGAGACAATCGCCGCGATCGGGCACACCGTGAACACCCATGCGGTGAGGTCGCGGTATCCGGCTTCGTTCAGCCAACCCGTCACGGGCACATACCAGGCCCCCCAGACGAAGAATTGGAGAAACATCATGGTTGATAACGCCGTGACTGTGCCGGCGGGAGTTTTTGCGGTGGCGGATGAGGAGGTCATGGATTGTGGAAACGCTGTTATGCTGGGTTGATGATTAAGGGAAAGTGTCTGCGATATGCGGAATTGGAAAAGTGCTGGATCAAGAAAACAGAAGCACTCTCTATGGTTGCACAATCCGCCGAGGTCAACCCCGCGAATCGCAAAATCGCGATATTTTCCAAGAATATTTATGCCGCCCGCCATGCAGAACGAATGGCACGGACTTCCGTGCCCGTGGGTTTGCGTAGTGCGAGTGCGGGCGTCCCGCCCGCTGACGGCGAAGCCGCCGGATTGCCGTAGCACGGGCGTCCCGCCCGTGTGGACGGCGCGGAGCGCCGCCCCCCCGACGCGGGCAAGATGCCCGCGCTACTCGGAACATGGGCAAGATGCCCGTGCCGCGTGCCACGGCATTTTGTCCGTCCAGTTTTTGATATGAGCCTGCGCATCCACGCATCCATGCACCCACGCATCCACGCATCCAACGCGGTCGTTTTCTGAAAAATTTGCGTCTCCCGCACAGTTTTTCCCGCATCTGCTTCCCTTGCAAACGCGCCCAGCCGGGCGCTTTCCCAATGCATCATCCTTCAAAACATCGAACAGGCCAACCGCATAACCACAGTAATCATTTTGCCAATATCACACCTTCTTCGCGGCTTCCAGATGCCGCTTTATACTATTATAAAATTCCCCATATGCTTCCTCGTTCAGAAAACAACGGCGCGGAATTACATGATAAAGCAAATCACCAATGGATATAATAATAGAGTATCCATTTATCGCCACGGACTTGAACGCTGTCCATTTCATAAACATCATGCCAAATTCCGTTTCCTCCCTGAATCCCGATTCCTCAACAGTAAAAACATGATGTCCCAAAATTCCAGGCACGTTTTTGAGCATAAAAAAATACGGCACATAACAGAGACAGAGGAAGCCGGTACAAAGAATTCCCATGCCCAACGCAATAACACATCCCATGATAACGCAAGACAGTATAAGGTAAACTGAAATTTCGTCCTGTCCTCCAAGTTCCGGCAAGGTCGCCGACATCGAAGAAATTATTGAAACTGCAAAAATAACAACAAACAACGCTTTGACGGACGACGTCACCACTTTGGCTCGCAGCAATAACTGTACAAGATCGCGCTTCTTGATTATCACTTCAATTTTCATGTTTGGTGTATTTTGGCAGCTGTCAGCTTCGATAATCTGCGTTCTCACTTACGTATTCATGCGTGAGGTCGCCGCCGAAGACGGTGCAGGCGCCAGTCGCGCCTTGCTCGCCCGCGAGGTCGATTTCAATTTCGACACTGCGCTCGTGCGGGGGAAAATGTATCGGGGGCGTGAACACGCCATCCTTCGGAGCGGCGCTCGCGTAGAGTTCCGCGCCGCGCAGATGCGCGACGAGCGCCTTTTCCTTCACGGGATCGAGCCGGAAGGCGCCATTCGCAAAAATCCCGATGCCGCCCATGCGTGCGCTCAGGCGCGAGAGGTCGAGCGCCGGCATGTGCGCGCCGACGTGCTTGCCGATGGCCTGCACGAGGCGGCCGACGTTCGGATCGTTGCCGGCGACGGCGCACTTGAAGAGCGGCGCGTTGACGATCGCTTTTCCGAGCGAGCGTGCTGTCTCGCGGTCAGGCGCGCCTTTCACGGTAACGCGCATCACGTGACGGACACCTTCGCCGTTGCGGACGACATCCTCCGCAAGATCGCGGCAGACTTGCGTGAGCGCGGCTTCAAACGCGGCGTATTCGCCCGGGGCGCACGGCACTTTTCCCGACGACACGAGCACGACGGTGTCGGATGTGCTCGTGTCGCTGTCGATGCTGATTGTGTTGAAGCTGGCATCGACGGCGCGGGCGAGCATGGCGCGCAACGCGTCGCGAGGGACGGCGAGATCGGTCAAAATGTAGACGAGCATCGTGGCCATGTCCGGCTCGATCATGCCCGCGCCCTTGGCGATGCCGACGATGCTGCCTCCGCCAACGGAGGCGCGGCGGATTTTCGGATACAAATCGGTGGTCACGATGCCCTCCGCCGCGGGCATGATCGAGCCGCCCGCAAGCGCGGCCACCGCTTGCGGGAGCGCGGCGATTATCGCGTCGGCGGGAAGTGTCCAGCCGATCACGCCGGTGGAGCTGGGCAGCACCTGCTCCGGCGCGATGCCGAGGAGGCGGGCGGTTTCGGTGCAAATGCGTTCGGCGATTTCGATGCCGCCGGGCGCGCAGACGTTGGAGATTTTATTGTTGACGATGATCGCGCCGAGCGCGGCCCCGCCGAGGCATTTGCGGCCCACGATCACGGGCGCGCCGGGAAATGCGTTGCGCGTGAACATCGCGGCGAAATCCGGCGCCGGCTTGTCGGGCGCGATGAGCGTGAGCGTCATGCGCGCCGGCTTCGGAGCCTCGCGGGGCGTGAATTCAAAACACGCGACGCCGGTGCGAAATCCGGCGGGCAGCGTGGCCTGCGAGGCAAGCCAGGCACGGTGGGCGTCTTGGTTGGCGAAGGTGAGATTGGTCGAAGGCATAATGAAGAGTGATGGGTGAAGAGTGGTGAGTGATGAGTGAAGAGTGGTGAGTGATGAGTGATGAGTGATGGATGATGAGTGATGGATGATGATCGATTGGAATGGCGTGAAAAGCAGGAGCAGGGTGGGATAAAAATGACAAAAGCCCAAATCCTAAAATTCCAAATTCAAGAATGCTCTCAATAATGGCATATCTGATGTTACGCAGTGCGCAGAGCCTGACCTTGCGTCGCGCCGGGATTGGCGCGCCAGCAGCGGGCGGGACGCCCGCGTTCCGGAAGTAGCACGGGCATCTTGCCCGTATTCCGGGAGTAGCGCGGGCGTCCCGCCCGCGTCGGAGACGGCATGAGGGCGGCGCTTCGCGCCGTCCACGGGCAAGATGCCCGTGCTACGTGAGGCGAGGCTTCGCCTCGTCAGCAGGCTTGGCAGCCTGCGCTACGTACAGCCACGTACTAGTTCCGGGGGTGTGGGAGTTGGAGTGAGGGAGTTGCACGGTGTAATTGCGAAAGGTAGCAATCAAGTGGGGGACCCGGAGCAGAGGCGAAGGGAGAGCGCCGAAGGGCGCAAAAACGGCGAAGCCGTTTCCTGATGAAGCCCAGGGTTGCGACGCAGTCGCTACCTTGGGGAAAGGGGAGAAGATTGCCACAACCTCGAAGAGGTTGCCTAGGATTGAACCGCCGAATCGCGAGTGATTTATAGCAATGTTATCAGGCAACCCCGTTGGGGTTGTGTGATTATTATCGGATTTCCCAAGGCAGGCGACGTTGTCGCCAGCCTTGGGCTTATGTAGCAATGGCTTCGCCGTAGCTACCTTCCGCAATTATACCCTGTTCTATCTCAATTCACTTTTCCAGCTTGACAAAAACTGGCGTGAGAGTGTGCTGCGAAAAACTATAAAAAGGGAAAAATATCACCCTCGTTCCCAGACTCCCCTTGCCAAAAAATCCCGCTTCTCTCCCTTTCATTTCAAAACCATCCCATGAACGGCTTATTTTCATTCCTTTGCAGTTTTCGAAAAACAGCACCCTCACATGCCAAGGCTTTCCAGTCTTTCACATTTCTCTTCCGAATTGCCGCCGCCGCCACTGCCTGCCTACTGCTGTCCGGCTGCATCTCCGACGGACTCAGATCCTACCAGCGGGGCAAATATTCTCAAGCGTGCGAGCAAGCCGTCAGAAAACTTCGCAGCAAACCCGATAACGCCAACGCCCGCACCGCCCTCATGGGCGCCTATCCGCTTGCCCAAGCTATCACGCAACGGGAAATCGACAGTCTGGACGCCGCAAGCAGTATCGACCGTTACGAGGAAGTCATCGCGATCTGCGATCTCATGAACAAAATCGCCGCCAGCATCCTCAATTGCCCGCCTGCGCTCGCGCTTGTTCCAAATCCATCCGATTACACTGCCGCGCGTAACGCCGCCGCCGCCATCGTCGTGCGCAGGGCATATCGGGCCGGTGTACGGGCATCCGCTGTCGGAACGCTCGCCAAAGCCCGCGAGGCGCTCGATTATTTTACCCGGGTCATCCGCTATTCTCCAAACTATCGCAATGTTCAAGCTCGCATGGAGCAGGCTCGTTACGATGCCACGCTCCGGGTTGTTGTCACGCGCCCGCGGAACGCATATTTGTTTGATGGTGACTATTTATACCGCGAAATCTACTACTCGATTCACAGTGGATATTTGGTGCGTTTCTATACGCCCGAGGAAGCCGTGCGGGAAATAAAGACCAGTCCCCACCGAATCGTTGAATTCGACGTTCTCGATTTTACGGCCGGCAGAATGCGCGAAACCATCAACACCACCGGTCTTGTCCGCAACAATGTCGCCATCGGCTTCACCACCGCCCCGGACGGTTCCAGGCAAACGGTTTTCGGCGACGTGAAGGCCACATACACGACCACCCGCCTTGAAATGCAGTCCAAGGGCGAGATACTGATGCGCATAATTGATGCAGAGACCGGTTATATTACTTACGAGAAAAGTTATCCTGGCGGGCACACATGGGTTTCAGAGGCGGCCACCTTCAGCGGCGACGAACGCGCCCTCGATTCCAATCAACTTGCCTTGACGAAAAGGCGCCTGCAGAAGCCGCCATCCAGGGATGATATGTTTAGAGATTTCGTCGATTCATTGCACCACGATGTCGCGTTCGACATAGGCTATCATGTGGAATAATAAATCAATGGGATTGAGTGGCATGGGCGGCTCACCCATGTGTTGGAGCAGCGCACGGATTTGACGGTTTCCGGGTGCGGAATGGCGCGAATATAAAAAAGGCGGGAGGCAACCGGTGCATCCCGCCTTTGACGTGTAGATAAAGGGCTGAAAAATTAAAGTGAAAGTGGAAGACGAAAAAGGCTGAAGGTGAATGCCGGAGGGTTTGTTTCAGCCCTTCAGCTTTTCAGTCCTTCAGCCTTTCCATTCTGATTTGCTCCGCAAATCAGAGCGCGGCGGCCATTTTCTTGGTGAGATCGACGACGCGGTTGGAATAACCCCATTCGTTGTCATACCAGGAAACGAGTTTGAAGAACTGCGGGTTCAGCTCGATGGAGGAGCCGGCGTCGAAGATTGACGAGAGCTTGTTGTGGATGAAGTCGGAGGAAACCACTTCGTCCTCGGTGTAGCCGAGGATGTCTTTCAGGTACGTCTCGGACGCCTTCTTGAGGAGTGCCTTGATCTCGGCGAGCGAGGTGGGGCGGGCGGTCTTGAAGGTGAGGTCGACGACGGACACGGTCGGGGTCGGGACGCGGAGAGACATGCCGGTGAGCTTGCCTTTGACTTCCGGGATCGCGAGGCCGACGGCCTTGGCGGCGCCGGTGGTGGAGGGGATGATGTTGATCGCGGCGCTGCGGCCACCTTTCCAATCTTTCTTGGAGGGGCCGTCCACGGTTTTTTGCGTGGCGGTGTAGGAGTGGACGGTGGTCATGAGACCCTCGGTGAGGCCGACGCCTTCCTTGAGCATCACGTGCACGATGGGCGCGAGACAGTTCGTGGTGCAGGAGGCGTTGGAAACGATGTTGTGCCTGGCGGGATCGTATTTGCCGTCGTTGACGCCCATGACGATGGTGATGTCCTCACCTTTCGCGGGGGCGGAGATGATGACTTTTTTGGCGCCGGCGGTGATGTGGCCCTTGGCTTTTTCGGAATCGGTGAAGAGACCGGTCGATTCGATGACCATCTGCACGCCGAGTTTGGCCCAGGGGAGGTCGGCGGGGGTTCTGGCGGAAACGACGAGGATTTCCTTGCCGTTCACGATGAGGACGTCGTCCTCGGTTTTGTCGGGGGCGGACTTCTTCGAGCCGACGACGCCTTGGAACCCGCCCTGCGTGGAGTCGTATTTGAGCAGGTAAGCGAGGTTGTTGGCGGGGACGATGTCACCCACGGCGACAACGTCGAAAGTGGTGCCGAGCAGACCCTGCTCAACAAGTGCGCGGAAAACGAGGCGGCCGATGCGGCCAAAGCCATTGATTGCGATTTTAACTGCCATGATAAGCTCCGATTTTTAACTGAGTTTGATTACTGTGTTTTGATGAGTTTGTGAAACGCATCCTGTGACGCGAAACAATGAATGAAAAAGCCCCGGACGCGACTTGGCAAGGGTTTTGGTTTGGAGATATTTTGGCGGAATGCCATTCAAAGCGATGGGGTGGAGCAGGACCTTTGGCCCACCAATCGGACGGAAGCGTCGATGGCGCCGGTGCCGATGGTCAAGGCCGATGGCTTTCCGGGCTTTTGAAAACCCTGCCGTCCGCGTAACATCAGTTATTAAAAACACCCGTATTAAAAACGCTCCCATATTGACAAACGGCGGCGCAGCCCGCTTTATTTCCACCTTTTTCCAATGAGCATCCTCCTCACAGTCGGCATCCTTGTTTTGATTTTTGTCTCCGCAATCGTGGTACTCCTCGTCCTCATGCAACGCGCCAAGAACGACGGCGGCGTCGGCGCGGCAATGGGCGGCGGCATGGCCGAGGCCACCTTCGGCGCCGATACCAGCAACGTGCTCAGCAAAGCCACCATCCGCGGCTCGATCATCTTTTTCGTTTTGGCGTTTCTCCTTTATCTCGGCTACATCCGCCTCGCCCACTCCGGCTCCTTCGAGGG
>JAISGL010000388.1 GCA_031263125.1 Opitutaceae bacterium
CGCGTCCTCACACCCGCCCCGCGCGCCTCCGTTCGGCCTCCTGCGCAAACCTGCCACCCCAAAAACACGCCTTACCCCACGCCGGGTATGCGTACACCCGCCCCGAATTCACAATTCTCCCCGGAAAAGTGTACACGCACCTCCCCTCCGCACGCGTACACCTCCCCCTCGCACACGTACACCCGCCTTCCCCGCGCGCACACCCGCCCCGGATGTACGACTCTTCCCCGAAAGGTGTACGTATCCCCTCCCTTCCACGCGCGTACACCCGCCCCCGATGTACGCATACCCAAGCCCCGCGCACGTACACCCGACGCCTCCAAACGCCCCCAAACGCCCCCATTTTTTGCCGCATGACCTCGCCACACACCCGCGAAGCCACGCGTTTCCCAACCCACAACACACATGACAACAACACGATAACACGATAGTACAACAACACCACACCCCCTACCCTTGCTAAACGGGTAAAACAAAACCACGTTTGCACCCCTCCCCCAAAACAGCGTGCATGGCCGCGCACCCACCACCACCACCGCCACCGCCACCGCGCACCCACCACCCACCCGCCACCCACCCGCCACACGCCACGCCACACGCCACCACGCCACAAGCCACGCCAAGCCATCCCCTCCCAAAAAAATGTTCTCTCCAGAAAAACCACCCACCCACCCCACCGCCACCACCCACCCCACCTCCCCCACCTCCACCACCCCCGCCACCCGCGCCACCCGCACCACCCGCGCCACCCTCCCCGCCCCCGCCGCCTTCCCCGCCCGCATCCTCCGCCCCATCCGCGCGCTGTTTGCCGACTCCATGTTCCGCTGGTTCGTGCTCGCGATGCTCTTCTGCGTCTCGTTCCTCAACTACCTCGACCGCACCACGCTCTCGGTCTTGCAGGAAACGCTCATCGCGGAACCCTCGCTCGGCCTCGACCAGAGCCGTTACGGTGACATCGTCAACGCATTCCTCCTCTGCTACGCGGGCGCGCTCATGCTCTCCGGCTGGGTGGTGGACAAAATCGGGCCGCGCATCGCACTGCTCATCTTTGCCGTGGCATGGTCGGTGTCCACCATCGGCTGCGGACTGTCGCACAGCTTCGCGATGCTGTTTGTATTCCGCGCGCTGCTCGGCATGGCGGAGCCGGGGCTGGCGCCCGTGAGCATCCGCGTCGCCACCGCATGGGCGCCGCGCAACAGCCGCGGACTCTACATGAACCTGTGCAGCGTCGGCGGCAGCGTTGGCAACATCGCCACCGCCTCCATCGTCGTCTGGCTCACCACCATCACGGGGACGTGGCGTCACGCGTTCATCCTGCCGGGCATCGCCGGCCTGCTCATCGCAGCCGTCTGGTGGCTCAGTTACCGCGACCCCGGCGGCGTGAAAACCGGCGCAAAACTCGCGGACAACAAACCGCCCGCGCCCGCCTCCGCGCCCGCGCCCGCGCCCGCCTCCGCGCCCGCCCCACCCTCCGGCGCATCCGCAAACGCATCCGCCTACGCGCCCGCCCCATCCTCCGGCGCCTCCGCCTCCGCATCCGCCTCCGCCTCCGCGCCCGCCTCCGCCTCCGCATCCCCACCCGCCCCCGCCCCGCTCACATGGCCGCAACTCTGGGGCACGCGCGCGCTTTGGGGCATCGTGCTCGCGCGCCTCGTCAGCGACCCCGTGTGGAATTTCATCCTCTACTGGCTCCCCGGCTATCTCGAAAAACAACAGTCGGTCGCCTTCGGCAGACTCGGCCTCGTCGGCTTCATTTTCCTTGCCTCGTTCATCGGCGGACTGGGCGCGTCCATCCTCTCCGACATCTTTGCCAGACGCCACAAAACCGACCCGCTCCTCGGACGCAAAAAGCTCCTCTACCTCGTCTCCATCGCCGGCCCGCTGTGCATGTTTGTGCCGCATTTCGACAACCTCGTGCCGGTCATCGTGGCCTTTTGCGTCATCGCCGCCGTGTGCATGAGCTGGATGTCCGGGCTGGCGCCCATCATCGCGGAGATATTCCCCATCGGCAACGTGGCCAGCGTGTGGGGCATCGCCGGCACCTTCGGGGCGCTGGGCACGATCGGCTTCAACCTGCTGCTCAAGCGCGCCGGCCAGCCCGGTTTCCCCCTCACGCTCAACCAGATGTTTCTCGCGATGGGCTTCATGCACCTCGCCTCCGCCATCATCCTCTTCGCCCTCGTGCGCCGCCCGAAAGGCGCCGCCCGCCCGTGATTATTACTGCGATTATTATGAAACGTGAAATATTATCATTATTCGGAGCCGGTGTAATAACAGGCGCGGGCTGCGCCACCGCCGCCGTTGTCACCACCGCCGCCGCAACCGCAACCGCCGCCGCCGCCGCCGCGCTCCCGGCCACCGCGGAAAAACCGAATATCATTATAATACTCACCGACGACCAGGGTTATCAGGACCTCGGTTGTTACGGCTCCCCGCTTATAAAAACGCCGCACATCGACCGCATGGCCGCCGAAGGCATCCGGCTCACCTCGTTCTACGCGGCGGCGCCGGTCTGCTCCCCGTCCCGCGCCGGCCTGCTGACCGGACGCCATCCCGAACGCACCGGCGTGACGGGCGTCTTTTTCCCGAACAGCAACAACGGCCTGCCCCCCGGCGAAATAACAATGGCGCAAGTCCTGAAAGCGGGCGGCTACGCCACGGCATGCATCGGCAAATGGCATCTCGGCCACCTGCCGCAATATCTGCCGACGCGGCGCGGCTTTGATTATTATTACGGCCTCCCCTATTCAAACGACATGTGGCTCGACGGCGAAAACATACCCGCGTCCGAAAATATACTGTTGCGCGAAGGCAAAACACTGAACGACTACCGCGACGCCGCCCGCGACAAACGCGAACGCTCGCGCCACCAAATCCCGCTCATGCGCGGCGGGGAATGCGTCGAATGGCCCGCCGACCAGGACACGCTCACAAAACGCTACGCCGAGGAAACCGTCGCGTTTATACACAATAACAAGGAAAAACCGTTTTTTATATATCTCACGCCCGCCATGCCCCACGTGCCGCTGCACGCCTCGGACGCCTTCCGTGGCAAAAGCGCGCGCGGCCTCTACGGCGATTGCATCGAGGAAATCGACTGGGCTGTCGGCAAAATCCTGCGCGCGCTGAAAGAAGCGGGCCTTGATCAAAAAACACTGGTCATCTTTTCATCCGACAACGGCCCCTGGACCACGCAAGGCGACGCCGGCGGCTCCGCCCTCCCGCTGCGCGGCGGCAAACATTCGAGCTACGAAGGCGGCGTGCGCGTCCCCGGCATATTCCGCTGGCCCGGAAAAATCCCGGCGGGCCGGACAAGCGATTTGATATTGTCCGCGCTTGATATTCTCCCCACCGCCATGAAACTCGCCGGCGCCCGGTTCCGGGACAACCGCGTGCTCGACGGACACGACATCATGCCCGTCCTGCAAGGCGCCCCCGGCGCCACGTCGCCGTGGGGCGCCATCGGCTTCGAAGCCACCGCCGTGCGCTCCGGCCAGTGGAAATACCGCAACGGCCCGCTCCACATCCGTTACACCCAAAATGAAAACCCGAAAGTCACGCAACTCTTCGACCTCGACAATGACATCGGCGAACAAAACAACCTCGCGGAAACACACCCCGCCAAAACCCGCGAATTCCAAAAACTCCTTGAAGAATATAACAAAGGCACCCGGAAAAATAATATACAAACCCCCAAACCCGAAACCGCAAAACCCGCCCCCGCCCCCGCCGCAACGCAACAAGGCGCAACCCCGAACCTCGCCCTGAACAAACGCGCCACCGGTTCCACAAAGGAATCGGACGACCTCGCCGCCGCCAACGCCGTCGACGGCGACAAAACCACCCGCTGGTCGTCCATCTACAACGACAACCAGTGGTTTGAAGTGGACCTTGGCGCGGTGCACACCATCTCGCGCATCAACATCGGCTGGCTGCGAGCCTATGCCAAAAGCTACGAAGTGCGCGTCGCCACAAATGGCAAGGACTGGAAACCCGTTTATAAAACCGACGACCACAAAGGCGGCCCCGCCACCATCGAACTCCCCGCCGGCACGCAAGCGCGCCAGGTCCGCCTCGTCATGAAAAAACGCGGCAGCATCTGGGGCTACTCGATCAACGAACTCGAAATCCACTGAAAACAAATCAAAAGAATTAACCGCGAAGGACGCGAAGGACACGAAGAACGAAAAAAATAAAAATGCACACACGCGCTCAATCCTCCTTCGCGCCCTTCGCGCCCTTCGCGGTTAAAAATTAAATATTAAATACTCCATTATGCATATCAAAATTTCCTTCATCCTCTGTCTGTGCGCCATTTCAGCGGCAGCGCAGACCATCGACCACCGCTGGCGCATCACAACCGGCTCCGACATCATCGAACAAACCGCGGCGCAGGAATTGAAAAAAGGCATCCAGGCACGGCATAATATTTCGCTGCCCATCAACAACGACCAAAAAGCCTCCGCGTCGCCTTCGATTTATATTGGCACAATCACCACAAACCCGGCCATCGCCGCCGAAAACCGGCGCGAGGCATTCCAACTCGATACGTCCGAACCTGAAAGCTACCACATGGTTTCCCGCAACGGCAGCCTCTGGATCGCCGGCGCCAGCCCCAAGGGCGCCATGAACGGCGTGTTCCGTTTTCTGGAGAAAAACACCCCCGGCATCACCGCGTTAAACGAAGCCAGAAGCCCGGCGTTTCACCTCCGCGTCGGCGGACACATCTGCAACCAGTGGCCGCCCTCGTTTTGGAGCCAGGAGGATCAGGCCGCATATTATTCCAGCCATTATATAAATGTCATCTGGGGCGAAAAATGGGCGCCTCCCCTGCCCTGCGACGTGCGCCGCAAATACGGCCTCGGCGTCATGATGGAAGTGCGCTTCCCCCCCGAAAAAGGCCCGTGGATGGACAGTGCCGGAAACGCGTCCGCTGTTTATATAAATCCGAAAAACAATAATAAACGCGGCATCAGCCCCTTCGACCCGAAAGGCCGCGAAGCCTACGCAAAACGCTACCGCGAGGCGTTGAAGGAAAACCCCGACGTCAGGGTGCTCTACGGCACCTTTGCGGATTATAATGTCATTCCCTCCGAGCCATTCGTGAATATAAAAACCGGCGAACCCTACGGCCACTCGCGCGCGGACGGCATCAAGGAAATCCTCGGCATCATGAAGGAAGTCATCGGCGCGCGCGACATCCGGCCCGCCGTATGGCTCTGGCACGCGTTCTTCGGCGACGCCGGGGGCGAAAAAGCCTTCATGCTCGAAATGGCGCAAAAAGGCATCAGCGTCATCTTCAACGAGGCGGGCAACAACGACTGCTGGCTCATTTGCCGCGACAATTTTGTCCCCGCCGCCGTGCAGACGGACGACCGTGGCAATACCATTTACGGTGACAACTACATGCCGCTTGTCTCCGTCGCCGGCGCCTGCGAAAGCACCAACCCCGTCATAGGAATGTCGCTGCCCGCCGTCGCCGCGTATAAACTGACGCGTCTTTCCGACATCGGCGCAAAAAACTTTATAATCTGGTGGGCCGGCGTCGAAGGCTGGACATATCAACCCAACGCCGAGGTCATTGCGCAAATGATATGGGAGCCGCGCGCGTTTGATATAAACAACCCCGCGCCGCTCGACCCCGTCTCCGGCGAACCGCTGCTCAAACAAATCGCCGCGCGCGATTTCGGCCCCGGACTCGCCCCGCGCGTGATGGATTTCTGGCAGGCGTTTGACCGCGCCATCGTGAGCGGACAAAACACCTACGGCAAAAACATCGCGCCGGACGAAGGCGGATTGCACATCATGGACTGGTATCAGCGCCTGGGCATTTTCACCGAGTTCACGGCATTCGGCGGCCCCTATCACCTGCCCCTGATTCCAAGCGTGCTCTCACAGCGCAAGGAGGTGCAAAACCCGAAGGCGTGGATGCATAAACCGGGCGTTGAGGAAAATTATAAAGCCGTGCTCGCCAGCCTCGACACCGCCATAGGCAAAATCAACACACTCTGCAAAACCGACGCGCCCCCCGATGTTGCCAGACGCCTCAACGACATGCGCCGCTGGGCCGACATGTACCGCCGCATCCTGACGACGCAGTATAATTTCAACCGCGCCGCGACCGCCATGCTCAACGCAGCCCCGGCGCCCGACGACAGACAGCTCCGCCAAACCCTCGCCCCCATCATCGGGGACGAAATCAAAAACGACATGCAGACAATCGAACTGCTGAAAGATTTTTATCCCGAGATGAACCTTACGTACAACGGCGGCGAAGTCTGGGGCCAGCACGACCCGCGCCGCCGCGACGCGGAAATACAAATACAAAAAACAAAAATCGAAGCCATGCGCGGCTGGCTCACCCAGCCGCAAGGCCCGAACCTCGCGCTGAAGAAAAACGCACGCGGTTCGTCCAAAGAATCGGACGCGCTTGCCGCGGGCAACGCCGTCGACGGCGATGAAAAGACACGCTGGGGTTCGCAATACAGCGACGACCAGTGGTTCGAGGTGGACCTTGGCAAAGTGCATGAAATCAGCCGCGTCAACATTGGCTGGCTGAGGGCGTATGCAAAAACCTACGAAGTCCGGGTCGCCACAAACGGGAAAAACTGGGAATCCGTTTATCAAACCGATGACGGCAAGGAGGGCCGCGCCGCGATTTCGCTCCCCGCCGGCACGCAGGCGCGGCAGGTGCGCATCGTCATGAAAAAACGCGGCAGCATGTGGGGCTACTCAATCAGCGAAATCGAAGTATATTGAATGAAAGATATATTAACCGATATTGCGCAGCCTTTCCTGGGAGCGCGGGCATCTTTGCCCGCGATGGATTTTCGAAAAACACCACGTATGCGCATGGTATTTCGCGGGCAAAGATGCCCGCGCTCCCAGGAAAGACCGTGCGACATCCCATATTAATATAAAAACAAAAACCGAAACGGCCAAAAACGTGTTGCGCAATCTGTCATCATTCAACGTCTGGCGGGACGCGCTCGCCGAAAAGTTTCCGCTGTCCGGCGAACTGCGAAACTACGGGCGCGGCACGTTTCGCGCGGACGTGCTCGCGGGCGTCTCGGTTGCGCTCGTCTCGCTGCCGCAGGCAATCGGTTTCGCGCTCATATCCGGGCTGCCGCCGCACGTGGTCATCACCGGCGTCATGGTGATCGGCGTGGTCGCGGCGCTGTTTTGCTCGTCGCATCACACGGTCATCGGGCCGACAAACACCACGTCGATCTTTGTCGCGGCAATCGTGGCGAGCGGCGTGGCGCCGTCGCTCAACCCCGTGCAAACCGCCGTGTTCATGGCGTTCATGGTGGGGGTTATCCAGCTCGTCGCGGGCATCGTGCGCGCGGGCAAGGTCACGCAATTCATCTCGCGCTCCGTGATTCTCGGCTACGGCACCGGCGCGGCGATACTCATTTTTGCCGGGCAACTGCCCGTGTTTCTCGGCGTGCGCGTCGGGCACGGAAAACCTTTTGTCATCCTCGCGCGCACCGCCGGGGAAATCGTCCGCCTGCATATGAACGTCCCCGCGCTCGCGCTCGGAATCGGCTCGCTCGGCCTCCTGCTCGCGCTCAAACGCTGGCGCCCGCGCTGGCCGGGCGGCATCGTGACGCTGGCGGCCGCCACCGCCGTCACGCTCGTTTTCCGCCTTCATGAACACGGCGCGCGCACCGTCGCCGAGCTGGGCGGCCTCTCCGCGTCGATGCCCATTTTCAACGGCGCGCCGCTCGAAATGCTTTCCGAGCTGCCCTCGCTCGTGAACCCCGCGCTCACGCTCGCGCTCATCGGCATGCTGGAGGCGATCTCCATTGCGAAAAACATCGCCGCGTCGACCGGCCAGCGCATCGACCCGAACCAGGAGCTGCTTGGCCTCGGCGCGGGCAATCTCGCGGCGGGTTTGTTCGGGGCGATGTCCGGCTCCGGCTCGTTCGTGCGCAGCGCGGTCAACGTGCAATCGGGCGGGCGCACGCAAATCGCCGCCATCGTTTCCGCCATCGGCCTCGGCGCGATTCTCTGGGCCATCGCGCCGCTCGCCTCCGCGATTCCCCTCGCGAGCGTCGCGGCGATACTCCTCGTCGTGGCCGTGCAAATGATAAATCACCGCCACATCCGCACCGTCTGCCGCGCCACGCGCTCCGACGCGGCGGTGTTTCTCATCACCTTCCTCGGCACGCTCCTGCTCAACCTCGACACGGCCATCTACCTCGGCATAGGCGCCTCGCTCGCGCTCTTCCTCGTGAAGGCGGCCAGCCCCGCGCTCGTCGAATACGCCGTCAATGACGCGGGCAATTTTGTGACAATCGAAAACCCCGTCGCGCGCCCCGACCCGCAAATCTCAATCGTACACGTCGAGGGCGACCTGTTCTTTGGCGCGTCCGATCTCTTTCAGGATCACATCCGCGTGCTCACCGCCGACCCCAACCTGCGAGTTGTGATCCTGCGCATGAAAAACGCGCGCCACCTCGACGGCTCCACCGTGCTCGCCATCGACCAGCTCAACACGCTCCTGAAAAACACGCGCCGCCACCTGCTCATCTCCGGCGTGCACGGCGACGTCGCGCTCGTCCTGAAACGCTCCGGTTTGATAAAACGCATCGGCGTGGAAAACGTGTTCCCAGCCGAGGAAAATCTCACGATGGCGACAAAAAAAGCGCTCAAGCGCGCCCGGCAACTCATCGGCCCCAAAGCCGGCGTGCGCCTGTTCTACGACAAAACCCGCCCCCGCGAACCCGCGCATGCGTAGAGCGCGCACCTGTGAACGCCGGTCTGAACCAAGGACAGTCATGGCTGACAACTGATGTTACGATGCTAAACGAATACGGTCTCGGTGAGACCACCCTGTCAAAATCTGCCGACTGTGTAATATCAGTTATATGCTGATGTTCCGCAGTGCGTAGGGCCTGACCTTGTGTCAGGCCGCGAATTACCAATGTGGCCTCCCACGCGTATACGGCCTGACACAAGGTCAGGCCCTGCGGAATCAGCCGGATGCGTAACATCAGTGATTAAACTGATGTTCCGCCGCGGCACTTGGAAGCGCAGGCATTTTTGCCCGCGCTCCCAAGAAAAGGCGCTCGCGTTGCTTGCCCACGCTCCCAGGAAATGCGCTCGCGCCGCCCTCACTCAATCGCGGGATTCGGATTTGTTTGATAACGCAAGAACGCGCCTGCGCGCGCACAGCGTGTTTCCATCCACCCAGCGTCCGGGCAGCAGCATGCGCTTCGGCTGCGCGGGCACGCCGCGCTCATTGTGATGCAACTGCCCCACGAGCATCTCAATCGCGGCCGCCCCGATCAGCTCGTAGTTTTCATACACGCCGCTTATGCCTTTGTTGGGCGGCAGCCAGTACGTGGACGCAAACCCGGCATCGTCCGGCACGCGAACCCCCGCCTCGCGCAACCACGCGCACACCTGGACACCCGAACTGATAACCACGTCGGGCCGGTGCCGGCGATACCACCGCAGCACAAGCTCGGGACGCTGCTCATCAAGCAACAATTCCGGCACCGGCCCGGTCTTGCTCGACGTGTGCTGCCACGCGAGAAACCGCGCAAGCGCGAGATGGTTGACGCGCGCGTCGTCCTCCTTCGCAAGCACAAGCCCCGGACGCTTGTAACCGCGCGCCGCAATCTCCGAAAGCACGCACCCCATGCCGCCAAACGCGTCCTGGCACGCCCTGTGCAAATCCGGCGCGCCGATTGAATAACCCAGCGCCACCGCCGCGAAATCCTTCCACGCAAACTCAAGCGTGCTGCCCGGCACCGGCACGGGCGCCGCCACCACGCCATGAATGCCGCGACTCCTGAGCACACCCGCCAGCCGCTCCGCCTCAAGCCCGTCGGCGCCGAGCAAAAATTCCTCGACGACATAACCAAGCTGCGTCGCGCGTTCATAAACGCCGCGCCGGTAAAGCCGGTAAAGTTCCGCCGCGCTCTGGCGCATCTGCGCGCGGCTCCATGACAGCACCAGCGCAACCGTGGCCTGGTAACGCGGCGCCTTCCGAATGCGCAGATTCGCCATGTGCGCGGACACAAGCGCATTCGGCGCATAACCGAGCGCCGCCGCCGTCTGCCGCGCGCGCCTCTTGAGTTGTTCCGACACGCGCGGATGGTCGCGCAACGCCAGCGAAACGGCGGCTTTGCTCACGCCAAGCTCCTCGGCAATCTGTTGCAACGTCGGTGAGCTGGGCGATGGCGTGGGCATTTGCAAGACACGTTAACAGATTCAAAACCGAACACCAGTTATCAAAACCGAAAAACATTGGTTTGGTTTTTCGCCGTTCGGACGAACTGCGGAACTCGGGTTAGGTGTAATTGCGGAAGGTAGCTACGGCGAAGCCGTTGCCTAGTACAGCCCAAGGCTGGCGACAACGTCGCCTGCCTTGGGTAATCCAATAATAATCACACAACCCCAACGGGGTTGCCTGATAACATTGCCATAAATCACCCGCGCTTCGGCGGTTCAATCCCAGGCAACCTCTTCGAGGTTGTGACAATATTTTTCCCTTTTCCCAGGGTAGCGACTGCGTCGCAACCCTGGGCTGCATTGGGAAACGGCTTCGCCGTTTTTGCGCCCTTCGGCGCTCTCCCTTCGCTTCCGCTCCGGGTCATTCACTTGATTGCTACCTTCCGCAATCACACCCCATTGGCTCCGATTGCACCCCATCGCACCCCCATCGCAAACTGGCAAACCGGCATGCAAAAAGCGTATAACTTTTTGAGCAAACAAGAATATCAAGCTGGATTGCCCCCCGCCTTGTATTCACGATTTTTGACTGCGGCCCATTCACATGTCACCAGATTTTCCCCGGCTGCAATTTTCCAAAACCGCCATGAGCATTTTTTATATTCGCGCCAGTCTCGCGCTTGCCACGTTCGCATTCGCCTTTGCCCCGCCGCCCGCGCTCGCGACAAACGCAAACGCGCACGCGAACAACCAGTCGCGCACGCTCGCGGTCTCGGGCAACCAAATCGTGCTCGCCGACGATCCGCTGGTCATCGTGCGGCTCACCGGACTGAACGTGCCCGGTTGCGAATGGTCCGCCAACCCCGTGTACGGACGCGTGCCGCGCTCCATCAAGGAGGCCATGGAAAACTGGCACGCCAATGTCATCCGCATCCCGGTCAGCGTCACCGGATGGAACGGCAGACTCCCCGACAGCGCCGGCCCCGACGGGGACGGGGAAAAATACAAACAATGGATCGACTCCTTTATACAAATGGTCGCCGAGGCGGGAAAATACGCCGTCCTCGACCTGCATCATTATAAACAATTCGACAATCCGGCCTATCTGGATTTCTGGCGCGAGGCCGCCGTCAGATATAAAAACAATCCCGCCGTGCTCTTCGGCATCCTCAACGAACCTCACGGCACCACGTGGGAAATCTGGCGCAACGGCGACGGCGCGGGCGTGACCGGCCATCAGCAGGTCGTCGAACTCATCCGCGACCTCGGCGCGCGCAATATCATCATCGCCGGCGGACTCGACTGGGCCTACGACCTCACGGGCATCGCCGGCGGCTTCGAACTCATCGACCAAGGTTCCGGCGGCGATCTTTCCAAACGGGGCAACGGCATCGTTTACGACACGCACATTTATCCGTGGAAAGGCGGACGCGAAAACTGGGACGCAAAAGTCGCCGCCGTCCGCCGCCGCCATCCAATTTTCGTCGGGGAAAACGGTTTCGATCCCAGCGACAAAACCCAGCAGCAATTCGCCCCCGACGCCCGTCACGAAACCTGGGCGCCCGAACTTTTCGCATGGAAAAACGACGGTGCCGCCTTTGGCAATCTCGCCCACTGGGCCGGCTGGTGTTTTCACAACACCGCCACGCCCGTCATCCTGCGCGGCAGCGCGGCGGAGTTTCACGACGATGCACATTATGATTATCCGCCGACGGAATTCTGGGGCGTGTATGTGAAAAAAGAACTGGAGACGGCGCTTGGAAAAAATCTCCTGGCGGGCGCGCGCGTGACCTGCGCCGATGCCGCGTCGGATTTTGCAAACGCCACCGATGGCGACATCCGCAGCCTCTGGGAATGCGCGACCGCCGGCCCGAAGATGCTCACCGCGGACCTTGGCAAACCGCGGACTTTCAACCGCTGGATTGTGCGCCACTACAGCTCGGGTGAGAAACTCATCTCGCAAGACTCGACCATGAGCGCCGGCGCCGGACGCAACACAGCCGACTTCAAGCTGCAAACCAGCATGGACGGCAAAACATGGAAGGATGCCGGCACAATCACCGGCAACACGGCGGGCGTGACCGACCGTTTCATCCGGCAACAAACAGCACGCCACGTGCGCCTCATCATCACCAAGGCATCCGCCGTGGACGACATCGCGCGCATCTACGAGTTTTCCGTTTATGGTAACTGATGTTACGCGGAGAGATTTTTTGGCAGGGCGGTCTCGCCGAGACCGCCGCGTTCGTCGCCCGTAGTTCTCGGCGGTCTCAACGAGACCGCCCTACCAAAAAATCTCTCCGCGTAACATCAGATGATAATAACCGTGAGAATAGATTTTTTTGCGTACGATTTCCCTATGACGAGACTCGCCCAAACCAACAAACCAATTGCCACAAAAAACTCTACGAGGTTTG
>JAISGL010000424.1 GCA_031263125.1 Opitutaceae bacterium
AGCATGTATTTGGTGAAGAGCCAGCCGCCGCGAGTGTAGGATTTCAGCACGCTCCAGTCGCCGAGGGCGCTTATGAAGAGTTTTATCATTTTCGACGGGCGATAATAAAAACGCCTCAACACCGTGTTGACGGCCTCGTTCAGGTCTTTTTGCGAAAGATGCGGGTATTTCAGGACGGGGATTTGCTCGCCGTCGGCGGCATATTGTTCCCAGGAGTCGGCGGCGAGATAATTGTTTTTCACCGCCCAGTCATACAATTCCGTGCCGACCTGTGGCATGGCGCTGGAGGCCTGGATGGTGTCGGTGTTCAGTTTCAGGACGAAATCAATGGTTTGTTTTATGGTTTCCTTTGTCTCGCCCGGCAGTCCGAAGACCCAGCAGGAGTGCAGTTTGATGCCGGCTTTTTTCGCCTTTTTGCAGAAATCCTCGATTTGGGCGATGGTCAGGTGCTTGTGGACGTTGTCGAGGATTTGCTGGTTGCCGGACTCGGGGCCGATGAGGAGCATGCGGCAGCCGGCCTTTTTCATCAGGCAAAGCAGTTCGTAATCGTTCACATCGCAGCGCGAGTTGCAGCTCCAGGTGATTTTGCGCGGGCTGGCGATGAGCAGTTCGCAGAGTTTGCGGAGGCGGGCGCGGTTGGCGGTCAGCGTGTCGTCCTCGAAGAAAATTTCGCGGATGGGCAGGTGTTCCGCGTGGTAGAGCATTTCCTCAAACACTTTCCCGGCGGAGCGGAAGCGGTAACGCTGGCCGGTCATGGTTTGGGGCCAGAGGCAGAAGGAGCATTTGTTCGGGCAGCCGCGCCCGGAAATCATGTCAATGTAGGGGTAGGCATAGGTGTGGTTGTGGTATTGGCGCACGTCGAGGTGGCGCCAGGCGGGCATGGGCAGCTCGTCAAGATTTTCGATGAGCGGACGCGGGGCGGTGCGGACAAAGTTGCCGTCCGCGTCGAGATACGCGATGCCGGCGATGGCGGAGAGCGGCGTGTTTTTTTCAAGGGCGCGGACGAGGTCGAGCGGCGTGTAGTCGTGTTCGCCGATGGCGGCGAAATCCACGGCGCCCTTGCTGTCGCGCAGGCTTTGCTCGGGAAAAACAGTGCAGTGCGGACCGCAGACGAGGACGTGTTTGACGCCAAGTTCCTTGCATTTGCGCGAAAGCTCGAAATCGTTGAAATAGGAGGGTGTGGTAAGTTCGAGCACGAGGAGGTCGGGCTGCCAGTTTTGGACATCTTCGTAGAGGCCGGCGTGGCCGCGTTTGTTGGCGATGTAATCAACGAACTTCACCTCGTAGCCGGCGTTTTCGAGGATGGCGGTGTCGTAGGCGAGCCAGTCGGGGTAGCGGAGGGCTTCGGTGCGGTTGACGACGGGCCAGCGCTGGGTGCGGCAAAAGGCATCCTTCCAAGGGGCGTTAATCAGCAGTATCTTCATATCGCTATTTGAGAAATGATTTGCACTGAAGGCACGTCAAATAATTGACCTCATTTCACAGGCTCTTGCAGTGGGTCGCCTTTGCAGTGGGGCGCCACGGCCTGGCGGATGGTCTCGTCGAGGGAGACGGAAACGTTCCGTGCGGAAAAAGCGGCACAGGTATTTTCAAAGATGCGAGGATTGGCAATCGGCATGGCGTGGAGAGGCTGTTTTCGCCATTGCCCGTCCTTTTTCAGTCAGCCGGTATTTCTGCATGCGGCTCTTGGGTTTTTCGGGAATGGTGCGCTCAATGAGGCCGTCGGACAGCGCTGGTTGCAGATATAAGACGCGAAAGTTCTTTTCATTTCTCAGATGTAATTTTGAACGCAGGGATTGCGCGCTCATCTCGCCTTGCATTGTCAGTAACAGCTTCTCTACTTCGGTGGTGACTTCGGTGGTGACTTCGGTGGTGACTTGTCCGGTTACTTGGGGTGTGCCTTGTCCGGCGGCTGCCGCCTCCTCTCTTGCCATTGCGCGGTCTTGCGTGGCGATTTCCTCGTCCGCGAGCGGGATTGTGATGGAAAACATGCTGGCATCCTCCTCGTAAACCGCCTTCGCGCCGGGCGTGTAATGCGGAAGGTATTTGGTAATGTTGTACACGCCGGAGCCGGCTTGCTCGTAGCGCGCCATTTGCAACATGAAATTGCAAATCACGGGGTTTTTGGGAAACGGCGTAAAATTCGCCGGATTGAATTTTCCACGCGGCACATGCGGATTGCGAAAAACAACTTTGTCCCGGGTGATGGTGAATTGCGCCGGCGCCGCGCTGGTATATTCGCGATGGGCGATGAGATTTGATACAAGCTCGCGGAAAATTTTATCGCGCAAATCAACGCGTTCGGTTTTTTCCATGAAAAACGGGTCGTTGAGATGTTTTGCGACGAATTCCATCAGGCGGTCAAATGTGTCTATCAAATTTGTACGAAGCAGGACGCGATCATCGTAGCGGTCGAGATTCCGGCGGCGCAAAATGGCGTCGAAAGTCATTCCGGGCGCGACCTGCATAATCGTGTCGTCCGTGCCGAACATGAGCGCGGAAGCGAGCGTGTGACCGGTTTTCCCCGTGAGCGGGTCGGCGCGTAAAAAGCCGCCGACGCGCAAAATGTCCTCGTTTGAAAAATCAATCCACGGATGATTCAAATTGCGGAAACGGAACAGGCGGCGGGCACGGTCAAACAACGCTGGCGAAAGGTCTTTCAAGCCAAGCCACGGGATGACGCGCTGCTCGGTATAAAAACTCAGTTTCCGGTTCACGAGACCGGCGATTTGATACGGGTCTTTGATACGGTAATCGCCCTCGTCTCCGCGCAAAAAAACAATATCATTCACGCGATGCACTTGTGAACTGCAAGGAACCTGCGTGCGAATGATAATTTTCCCTTTCACGGTTTCCTCGTGGGGAAACAGCAAATAGGGCGGGAAAATTTTTTGCGGATTATTGGATAGATCGGAAATGGTGGTTTTTATATGCTCAACGGCGGCCGGATTGACACCCAAAAGCGCGCCTTTGTCATCAACACCAAGAATAATTTCGCCGCCTTCCGTGTTGAGAAACGCGCAAACGGTCTCGAAAAAATTTTGGGGCAATGCGTTTTCCGCCCTTTTGTATTCAAGGGAACCGGATTCATGTTTTTGAAACAGTTCTTTCATCGGTGAAAAATCGTGGCGGCGCTTTCAGTTATTGGAGAAGGAGGGATTTGTCGGAAGCGGGCATGTTTGAAAGTGTCATCATGGGAGGGGCTGCGCTGGCGGGTTTATTTGTGCATTCATGTTTTTGGGTCGTGCTTGTAGTCGCCCCGGCTGAAGTATTTTTCAAGCCAGATGTAGGCGCAGATGAAGAAGTAGCGGCTGCCCATTTCCTTGATTTTCAGCTTGGCCACGCCGTGCTTGCGGTTTTGCCACGAGATGGGGATGACCGTCCAGGTGAAACCGCGCACGATTGCCTTCAGCGGGATTTCCACCGTCAGGTTGAAGTGAGGCGCTATCAATGGGCGGCAACCGTCGATCACGGTGCGGCGGTAGGCTTTGAAGGCGTTGGTCGTGTCGTTGAGCTTTATGTTAAAGCCGAGGCGCACGAGAAAATTGGCGAGGCGGTTTATCCAGAGTTTTATTATTGGATAATCAATAACCTTGCCGCCTTTTATAAAGCGGCTGCCAAGGACGCAGCCCCAGCCGGCGTTGAGCAACTGCCAGTATTTCACCGCGTCGGCGGGGGAATCGGAGGCGTCGGCCATCATGATGACCACCGCGTCGCCCCGACTGTGGTCCAGGCCATAAATGATGGCGCGTCCGAAGCCGTGCGGGCCGGGATTTCGGAGCGGCGCGAGCGTGGGGATTTCGTTTTTTAATTTTTCCAGAACCGTCCATGTGCCGTCGCGGCTGCCGTCGTCAACCACCACCAGTTCATGGGGGATTCCCACCGCCGCAAACGTGGCGTGGATGTCACGCAGGGTGGGCGGGAGCGACTCCTCCTCG
>JAISGL010000409.1 GCA_031263125.1 Opitutaceae bacterium
GGGAAAAAAGTGGATGCGCTGTTTCGCTTTTTCCCGGTGGAGTGGCTGCCGAATCTGGACGGCGGGGCATGGAAAAATTTCTTCATGCCGGCGAAGTTTCCGCGCACGTTGCTGATCAATCCGGGTTGCGCGGTGGTGTCGCAGTCGAAGGGTTTTCCGTTTGCGTGGGACGCGCTTTCGCGGGGGGCGCCGCGCACGTGGGCGGCGCTGATGCCCGAGACGCGTCCGCTCGATGGCGCGGGGCGCGGATGGCTGGCGCGTTTGTTCAGGCCGGCGCGTTTGCCGGATGCGGCGGAGTGGGTGTTGAAGCCGGCGATGGGGAGGGTTGGGGACGGCGTCGGTCTGGCGGGCGCGACGCGCGCCAGGGACATGGCGGGGATTTTGAAAAACTGCCGGCGGCATCCGCGCCACTGGGCGGCGCAGCGGAGGTTTGAATCGGAGCCGCTTGCCACGCCACACGGCGCGAGGCACGTGTGCGTCGGTGTGTATGTGATCAATGGATGCGCGTGCGGCATCTACGGGCGGATTTCGCCGGCGCCGCTGATTGATTATCTGGCGCAGGACGTGGCCGTGCTGGTTGCGCGGGAGAGCGGCGGGGGAGCGGGGGAAGCGAGAGAAGCGGCGGAGGGGCGGGGGGGAGCGGCGCGGGCGGCGCTGGATGAAGGGATTTTATCATGAGTGACATGAGCGATTACAAACAGGCGTTGTTTGATCTTTGGGCGCCGCCGGGAAGCCCGTGGTCGGCATGGGCGAAGCCGGTGCTGTTCACGCAGGCCGGGATGTGTCCGGGCGCGGTGCATTGGAGCGCATCGGCATATCACGAGGGCGGCGCGTTCGCGAAGCTCGTCCGCGCACCGGATGTCCGCGCGCCAGGCGTCCGTGCGCCGGGGGTGTCGCGGCAGGCGATTGTCGTCGATTTGCCCGCGCTCGACACGCTGTGCGCGGCGGCCCAACTGGCGCAGTCCGGTTACAGGCCGGTGCCATTGTTCAACACGACCAGGGGGCCGCTGCCGATCGTGCGCGTCGACGATATTCTGGACGGATTTTTGTCGGTCGGAAACGTGATTGAGGCGGCGGGACCCGGCGACTTGGCGCCGCCCGCGTTTTTGCTGGATTCGCACCGTCAGCCCGGAAACGTGAGCCGCGAGATTGACGCGGGAAAATTCGACAACCGCTGGCTGGTGTTTCCGCAGGATTTTCCGTCGGCGGAATTTTTGAAGGAGCACGGCATCGACAGCGTTCTTTTGTGCCAGGCGAATCTCACGCAGCCCGCGGATGACCTGGCGCATGTGTTGCTGCGCTGGCAGGAGGCGGGGCTGCGCATTTCCTGCGCGTGGGCGGACGGGGAAATTTTCGCCGGACCGCAATCGCTGACCGTAAGGACGCCGCCCGGCTATCGTTCGTGGATGCGGCGGTTGCTGGTGTTGCTAAAACTGCGGCGCAGCAGCGCGGGCGGCTTTGGCGGAATTATTCCGGAAGCCGGGTCGGGCGGCGAAGGCAGGTTTGGCGGAGGCAGGTTTGGGTGATTGTGTGTTGTGTGTTTAACTGATGTTGCACGGCGGCGCCTGGGAGCGCGGCGCGTTCGGCGCGTTCGGCGCATTCGGCGCGTCTGGCACGTTGTTTTCAAAATAAAATCAACACATCTGTATCCGCTGATATGTTTCTTGCAACCACCTCGTTTTTGTTTTTCGTCAGCACTCCTGTTTTCCACAATCGCATCCAGCCGCATCCACACTCGCACTCAGCCGCATCTACAATCGCACTCAGCCGCATCCACTCGCATCTCCATGCCCGCAACCGCAACTGCACCCGCAACCGTCGCCGCCACACCCGTCGCTGAATCGCATGCATTCGCCGCGCTGCGCGAACTCTTCGCCACGCGCATCGCCATCCTCGACGGCGCGATGGGTTCGCTGCTGCAAACGCACAACCTCACCGAGGCCGGCTTCCGCGGCGCGCGTTTCCAGAATCACGCCCACGACCTGCGCGGCAACAACGACCTGCTCTCCCTCACGCGCCCCGCCCTCATCGAGGAAATCCACGCCGGCTATTTCGCCGCCGGCGCGGACATCGTCGAGACAAACACCTTCAACGCCACAAGCATCTCGCAAGCCGACTACCACACCGAAACCCTCGTCGCCGAAATCAACACCGCCGCCGCCGCCATCGCGCGCCGCGCCGCCCGCGCCGCGGAAACCGCCGCGCGCGAACAAGGCACGCCGCGCCGCTGCTTCGTCGCCGGCGCCATCGGCCCGCTCAACCGCACACTCTCGATGTCGCCCGACGTGAACCGCCCCGAATACCGCGCCGTCACCTGGGCGCAAGTCACCGCCGCCTACGCCGCGCAAATCCGCGCGCTCGTCGCCCCCGCCCCCGACACACACGGCCAGCCCGGCGTGGACGCGCTGCTCATCGAAACCATCTTCGACACACTCAACGCCAAAGCCGCGCTCTTCGCCGCCGAAAACGTCTTCCACGAAACCGGCGTGCGCGTCCCCGTCATGGTCAGCGTCACCATCACCGACGCCTCCGGCCGCACCCTCTCCGGCCAGACCCCCGAAGCCTTCTACAACAGCATCCGCCACGCGCGCCCCTTCAGCGTCGGCATCAACTGCGCGCTCGGCGCCGCGGCGATGCGCCCCCACGTCGGGGAACTCGCCCGCATCGCCGAGTGCCCCGTGACCTGCCACCCCAACGCCGGCCTCCCGAACGCCTTCGGCGGCTACGACGAAACCCCCGCCGACATGGCCCGCGTGCTCCGCGACTTCGCCGAAGCCGGTCTCCTCAACATGGCCGGCGGCTGCTGCGGCTCCACGCCCGCGCACGTCCGCGCCATCGCCGATGCCATGCGCGCGCTCCCCCCGCGCAAAATCCCGCCACACCACCGCGAACTCCGCCTGAGCGGACTCGAACCACTGACCGTTTCCTAGCGCAAACCCAACGCAAACCAACCGGCAACCCACCCGCGCAAAACGTGCAGAACGCAGCCTCCTCATTCCTCGTCATCGGCGAACGCACCAACATCACCGGCTCGCCGCGATTCGCCAAAGCCATCAAATCCGCCGACTGGCCCGCCGCGCTCGAAATTGCCCGCCAGCAAGTCGCCAACGGCGCCACCGTCATCGACATCAACGTCGACGAAGCCCTCATCGACGGCGAAGCCACCATGGTGACATTCCTCAACCTCATCGCCGCCGAACCCGACATCGCGCGCGTCCCCGTGATGCTCGACTCCTCCAAATGGACCATCCTCGAAGCCGGCCTCCAATGCCTCCAAGGCAAAGGCATCGTCAACTCCATCTCGCTCAAGGACGGCGAAACCGAATTCCTCCGCCGCGCCGCCCTCCTCCGCCGCTACGGAGCCGCCGCCATCGTCATGGCCTTCGACGAACACGGCCAGGCCGCCACGCGCGACGCCAAAGTCCGCATCTGCACCCGCGCCTACCACCTCCTCACCACCCGCGCCGATTTCCCGCCCGAGGACATCATCTTCGATCCCAACGTCCTCACCATCGCCACCGGCATCGAGGAGCACAACAACTACGCCGTCGATTTCTTCGAAGCCACGCGCATCATCAAACAAACGCTCCCCGGCGCCAAAGTCTCCGGCGGCGTCTCCAACGTCTCCTTCGCCTTCCGCGGCAACAACCCCGTCCGCGAAGCCATCCACACCGCATTCCTCTACCACGCCATCCGCGCCGGCCTCGACATGGCCATCGTCAACGCCGGCATGCTCGGCCACTACGACGAAATCCCCCCCACCCTCCGCGCCTGCGTCGAAGACGTCCTCCTCAACCGCCGCCCCGACGCGACGGACCGCCTCATCGCCCTCGCCGAAAAAATAAAAGCGACACCCGCCAGCGTGGCGCAAACTGCCAAGCCTGCCCCCGCCACCGCCCCCGAACCCGCCACCGCAACACTCTCCGCCGGACAACGCCTCACCCACGCCATCGTCGCCGGCCTCGACGCCGGCCTCGAAACCGACACCGAACTCGCCCGCCAGGAATACGCGCGCCCCCTCGACATCATCGAAGGCCCCCTCATGGACGGCATGCGCATCGTCGGCGAACGCTTCGGCGCCGGAAAAATGTTTCTCCCCCAAGTCGTGAAAAGCGCCCGCGTCATGAAACGCGCCGTCGCGTACCTCACGCCCCACATGGAAACCGGAAACCAGCACCCCGCCGCGCCAAATGGCCAAACGCCAGACAGCCAAACGCCAAAATCCAAAATCCCCCCGCCCCCTCCCAACCCGGCTCCCGCAAGCCGCCCCACCCGCCCCCGCGTCGTCCTTGCGACAGTCAAGGGCGACGTCCACGACATCGGCAAAAACATCGTCGGCGTCGTCCTCGCGTGCAACGACTACGAAGTCCACGACCTCGGCGTGATGGTGCCCTGCGAAAAAATCATCGCCGAAGCGCGCCGCCTCGACGCCGACCTCATCGGCCTCTCCGGCCTCATCACGCCCTCGCTCGACGAAATGACACGCGTCGCCTCCGGGATGACCCGCGCCGGCCTCGACACCCCGCTCCTCATCGGCGGCGCCACCACCAGCGCCGTGCACACCGCCGTGAAAATCGCCCCCGCCTATCCCCCCGGTGTCGTCGTACACGTCCTCGACGCCTCGCGCGTCGCCACCATCGCCAGCGCCCTCCTCTCCCCCGCGCAAAAACCCGCCTGCCTCGCCGCCATCGCCGCGAAACAGCAAAAACTCCGCGACGACCACGCCGCCCGCCGCGCGCGAAAACCGCTCCTGCCAATCGCCGCCGCCCGCGCCAACCGCCACCCCACCGACTGGGCCGCCGCCGACATCCCCCGCCCCGATT
The DNA here is from genome assembly GCA_031263125.1 of Opitutaceae bacterium. GTDB lineage: Bacteria > Verrucomicrobiota > Verrucomicrobiia > Opitutales > Opitutaceae > Ereboglobus. The sequence continues at coordinate 4,824 of JAISGL010000409.1, forward strand.
TCCTCGGCGCGCGCACCTTCCCCGACATCCCGCTCTCCGAAATCATTCCCTACATCGACTGGTCGCCCTTTTTCAGCGCCTGGGAACTCACAGGCCGCCACCCGCAAATCTTCGACGACCCGCTCATCGGCGCCGAAGCGAAAAAACTCCACGCCGACGCGCAAACCCTCCTCGCCAAAATCGCCGCCGAAAAACTCTTCACCCCCCGCGCCACCATCGCCTTCTGGCCCTGCAACAGCGACGGCGACGACATCGAAATCTACAACAGCACGGACTTCCCGCCCGTGTCCGGCGAAGCTCTCTCCGCCTCCGCCCCTCTCCTCGCCCGCCTGCACCACCTCCGCCAGCAACACGAAAAACCCGCCGGCCAGCGCAACCACAGCCTCGCCGACTA
>JAISGL010000429.1 GCA_031263125.1 Opitutaceae bacterium
ACACAGCATAGCGGGAATGAAACGCTACAATGCGGTGGCCGGGATATATCGCAACCGGCTGCCAAAAACCGACGACCGGTTCAATGTGCTGGCCGCCGGCCTGTGGAATTACGCCATCAACTGAAAGGTCTCCGGGGGCGGAGCTTTCCCTTGATTTTTATACCACAACGTGTCTATTTTTAACCGCGTCCACGAGTCTGCGAGCGAGTGATCTGACATAGACCCAGTGCGGCGAAGCCGCAACCAAGGGTGGAATGATTATTAACTGGTGTTACGCGGCACGCAGGGCCTGACCTCCGCGTTACGCAAGGCGAGGCTCCGCCTCGTCAGCAGGCTTGGCAGCCCGCGCTACATGCGTGCCGCGTAACACCAGTTAATAACTGATATTACACAACTAACGGATTTTGCAGGGCTTGGCCTTGTGTCAGGCCGCGCACGCGTGAGTCAGTCAAATAAGTCAAATATAAATAGGGACAGACTCTACTTGACCGTACCCTTGACCATATTATCTACGCTACGAGAGACCTGACACAAGGTCAGGCTACAAAATCCTGCCGTCCGCGTAATATCAGTTACTAACTGATGTTACATGGCGCGCACGTAGCGCAGGCTGCCAAGCCTGCTGCCTGCACCACCCCGCCATACCCCCGCTTAATTCACCAAACAAAAATCCGCCACATTCACGCTGTTGCGCAAATCGGGACGCGGCGCGATCCTCGCAAGCGAACGAAACGCCTTCACGACGGACTGATCGTAAGTCGCGCTTCCCGATGAACGCACAATGCTCACCGTCCCGATCGTGCCATCAGCCGTGATCTCATACTGGATGCGCACCGACAACTGTCGCTGCTGCTGACGCTCCAAGTCCCCCGGCTTTTCATAAACATCCCGTATCGACTGGATGAATACGGTAAAGTACGCATCCATCGGATCAGTGGTCGGCGCGGTTGCGCTCGACACCATGACCATCGGTTTTTTCACACTCGCCTCCTCCAGCCGGTTTTCCCGTTCCGGCTGTTTCTCCCCGGCGTCATCTCCCGCGCCCTCGTCCGGAATGTCAATTTTTGCCAATCCCGACAACAGCGACAAATTCCCATTCTCATTCAACTCGCCGGCAACGTCGTCCGGCGCCACCGCAATTTGAGAATCCACCGGTGACTGCGGCAACGACTGCGGCAATGACAACGGCAACGGCTGCGACAGCGGCGGCGGCTGCGATTGCGGCTCAGTTCCCGGCTCCGGCAACACTGATTCCGACGGCCACCCGGCCACATCGGCGCCAGCTTCGATGGTGAAGATCACTTCGCCGTTACCGCCGGCAGGATTTTGTCGGTTTACAGTCAGCAAAACGGCGGCACACGCAACCGCGACATGCAACAGCAGCGAAAAAGCATAAGCCCGTGACAAATGCCTGCGTGATTGTGTTGTCCCAGAAGTGTCCATGCAACAGAAGCGTGACGGATTGTTTACCAAATCCCCGTTCGCGTAACAAGCGCCTTGTTTTGCGCCCGCTTGTCCCGCCCCTTCGCCGCTCCGCCCACGCCCACGCCCTCGCCGGCCACACTCACGCCCGCGCCCGCTCACGCTCACGCTCGCACACTCGCCCGCGCCGCTCCCACCCGCGCCGCTCCCACCCGCGCCCGCCGCATCCACAGCACCATTGGCGCCATGACGAATGGCGCCGCGGCGGAAATCGCCAGCCCCCAGTGCAAATCGCGCCAGTCGGCGACCACGCCCACCAGCCACGGCATGAAAATGCCGCCCGCATTGCCCAGCGCCGCGAGCGCGCCAAACATGCTCGCGCCGCCGTTCGGGTAACGATCCGCCGTCACCGCAAGCATCGTCGGCCACAGGCAGCTCCCCGTGAAACCCGCCGCGATGCACGCGCACAACGCCACCGCCGCAACCGGGAAAAACGCGCCCGCCCAGAACAGCACGACCGACGCCGCGCAACCGCACGCCATCATCACAAACGGGTCCGCGCGCCTGCCCGCCATGCCCACGATCATGCGGCCAAACGTCATCGCCAGCGAAAACAACAGCAGCGACATGCCGCCGATCCACGTCGCGCAGCCGAGATTTTTTTCCGCGTAGAGCGGCAGCCATTGCGCCATGCCCGCCTCCGTCGCCCCGCCGAGAAAAATCGCCGCCATCGCCACGACAAACCACCCGCGCCGCGCGAGCGCGCGCACCGGCATGCGCTCCTTTTTCACACCCGCTTCATTCGCCGACTTATCCACCATCGACGGAAACCGCTCCCGCGCCATCAATACCGCCAGCACAAGCGGCAACGGCAGCAGCACGAGGCACGTCCCCGGCCAGCCAAGCCCGGCGCGCAACGCCACCGTGCCCACCGCAATCGTCATCACCGCGCCCACACAATAAAACGAATGCAGCCAGTTGAGCGCCACCGTGCGCCGCTCCGGATTGAGTGCCGCCACGATCGGGCTGAGCACCATGTCCGTCACGCCCGCGCCCAGCCCCATGAAAAACAGCGCCCCGCACAGCCACCCGTAGCCCGGCGCCCACGCCGTCACGACGAGACTCGCCGCCGTCATGACATTGCCGAGCAACGCAAACACCTTCGCGCCCCACCGGTCCGCGAGCGGCCCCGTGACAAGAATGCCCGCGACCAGCCCCGCGAAACACCACGCGCTCAAACGCCCAAGCTGCTCCTTCGACAGACCGGTCTCGCCGCCAAACTCCACGCTCAACTCCGTGAGAAACACCGGCAGCAAATTCATGCCAATCGACAGCGTCATCATCGACCCATAGCAGAGTCGCGTAAGAAAAACCGGGCGCATTGACATCTTTGATCCAAGCGAGGACATCCCGCCACATTGCCCGCCCCGCCGCGCAAAACGCAAACGCGTTCGCAACGCAGCCGCAGCGCAAACCGTGGCGCAGATCGCAGCGCAGATCGTGCGCAGACCGTAGCGCAGGCTGCCAAGCCTGCTTTGCCTGCCGCGCACCGCCGTGTGTTCGTTTTTTTTCAAACCGGGCGAGGCTCCGTCTCGTCAGCAGGCGTGGCAGCCTGCGTTACGTTTGGCGGGACGGTGTTTGGTTTGGAGTTTGGTCATTGGGATTTGGAATTTTATCCGATGAGGCTCCGCCTCGTCAGCAGCCTTGGCAGCCTGCGTTACGCTGCTTTCGCATACCCTCATACCCTCATACCCTCATTCCCTCATTCCCTCATCCGCATTCCCTCTTCCCCTCACTTTTTCAACTGTCCGCCATGTATCACCGCCGGCGTGCCGTGGCGGCGCGTGGCGGCGTTGAGGGCATCCATGGCGCTCGCGAGACGCTGGCGCTTCTCGTCGGTCTGCGCGGCGAACAAATCCAGCTGACGCGGCCCGTCGTCCACGCCCGACAGCTTCACGCTTACCAGTCGCAACGGCGTGCGCCGTTTCTGCCACGCCTGCCGCAACAACGGCGCGACCCACGGGTAAAACGGCTGCTCCAGATTGGTCGGTTCCCCGATGGTGTGCGCCGCGCTCATCTGCTCGAAATTCGGATAACGCGCCTTCACCGTGATCGTGCGCACGCGTTTGCCGTCCTTGCGAATCTCGCGCATGAGCGCGTCGATCATGCCCTTGGCGACGCGCTCGATCTCGGCGAAATCCGCCACGTCGCGGGCAAACGTTTCCTGTTGCGAGTAGGATTTTGCGTCCTCGAATTCCGTCACGACGGGGCTGTCGTCCTCGCCGCGCGCGGTCGCCATCATGTCGCGCCAGCCGCCGCCGAAGATGGCCTGCGCCCCGTCCTCGTCGAGCGCGAGAATATCGGCCACGATGTTCAGCCCGCGCGCCCTGAGCGCCTCCTCGGTTTTGTTGCCGATGCCCGGCAGTTTGCCGATGCCGAGCGGCGCGAGAAACCCCGCCTCGTCGCCCGGCGCGACGACCGTGAACCCGCACGGCTTGTTGAGTTTGCTCGCGATGGCCGACACGAGCTTGTTCGTGGCGAGACCGAACGAGACGCCTATGTCGAGCGTGTCGGAAATCTTTTTCTGCAACCCGCGCGCCGCCGCGACGACGGCATCCTGCGTCTTGAACCCGCACGGCGTCACGTCCATATAACCCTCGTCAATCGACCTGCGCTCGACGAACGGCGTCATCTCCTCGCACAAATCGAAAAGCCTCCGTGAAAACGCGCCGTATTGTCCGCTGCTGTGGTGCACGAGAATCAAGTCCGGGCAGACCTTCAGAGCGCGCGCCGTCGGCATGGGCGTGTAGACGCCGCACGCGCGGGCCTCGTAGCTCGACGACGAGATGATCCCGCGCTCGCGACCGCCGACCGCGACCTTTTTTCCCTTGAGCGCCGGATTCAACGCCTGCTCGACCGACACGAAAAACGCATCGGCATCGAGATGGACGATAGTAGGCAGCGCAGGCGGCATCCCCGGAATCTGAGACCCCGCGGCCAAACTCCGCAAGAAATCAGTCCCAGGTCATGCGGTCTTGTAGGTCCGGGCGGGATCGGGCGGGATCGGGCGGCCCGGGTGGGATCGGGCGGATATGTCTGATCTGTCCGATCAGCCCGATCAGCCAGATCGCCCAGCCCCACCCACCCCCACCCAATCTCCTGACAAATCCCTGACAACTCCCTGACGCCGCGCTGACAACCCCGCCGCGCATCCGTGTTTTACTGGCGGCCTCATGAAAATTCATACCACATCCAAAACACTCCTCGCCTTCGTCACCGCGGGCTTTCTTCAGCTCTTCAGTTTTTCAGCCTTCCAGCTTTTCAGCCCTTCGGCTTTTGCGCAGACATCGCTTGGGGCGGAGTCTTTGCCGACAGTCACGGCAACAGGCGAAGCCACCATCAAGGTCGTCCCTGATTTGATTGAAATCCGACTGGGGGTGGAAGTCCGTGACCCGTCGCTTGAAACCGCTACAAGGATTCACAAGGAAAAAATGGCCGCGATTATCAGCGCGCTTCGGGCCGCCGGAGTTTTGGAGAAGGACATACAAACGGACTACATCGGAATCGCTCCATGGTATCCAGGCGGGTATTCGACAAAGGAGGCCAATTTCTTCGTGCAGAAATCCGTCGTCTGTGTGATTCGCAACATTGCCATTTTTGAAAAAGCGCTGAAGGACGCCATAGCCGCCGGCGCCACCCATGTGCATGGCATTGATTTTCGGACAAGCGAATTGCGGAAATATCGCGACATGGCCCGCATGAACGCGATAAAGGCCGCCAGGGAAAAGGCGGATTTGCTCACCGGCGCGCTTGGCGCCAAAGCGGGTAAACCTGTCTCCATCGGTGAAAACATTTGGGGCGGTTATTGGACATGGCGTTGTTCACTGTGGGGATGGAATGGCTCCTACGGCGGCGGCCTCAGCCAGAATATTTCGCAGGCGTTTTCCCCCGACAACGGCGGCTCCGCGGGAGGCGACACGGCGCTGGGACGGATAAGTGTGTCAGCCACGGTGACAGTCCGTTTCCTTATCGAATGACCTGGGTGCGCCGGGACGTTGATAGATTGCGGCATTCCAAGTGGCGCGCATGTGAAAAACATATTTCCAAATGCCGGGCCGGCGCTAATGTTCCAGTGGAGTCAATGCTTCCAGCCACTCCCATTTACTGAATCCCGCAACCAGTCCGTCCAATAACCAGTCCGTCCCGCAACCAGTCCATCCTATGAAAAAACTAATCGCCATCCTCTGCATGCTTGTCGCCGCTGTTTCGCTCGCGTGGAAACTCGCCGGCTTCGCGTTCACGCTCCAGCCTTCGACCACCCGCACCATTGTGATCACCAACCCCGACGGCTCCAGCGGCACGCAAACCGTCGCCCTCGGCAAACTCGTCACCGTGACGCGTCTGACCGCCGTCGAAGGCACGCAATTCATCGTGCAAAACGGCACGCTCGAAACCATCGGCAGCGGCCAGTTTTCAATGGACACCCCACTCGTCGCCACCTTCAACGACATCCTTTTCTGGACGTCGATCGCGCTTCTGTTCATAGCCGGCCTCGCCCTCTATCGCACGCTTGCGCCAAAGCCTCCGCCCGCGCCAATCCCGGTGGTGTAAACGCCAATCCCAGGTCTGCGTCGCAAAATCCCGAAGCGACCGCAGGTTCGTGCTGCAGGTTCGTGCCGCAGGTTCGTGCTGGTGTAAGGGACTCGGCTAAAATGAATTCGCCAAAGAGAGGCGAAAGCGCACCGGTTTGCGCAAATGGTTCGTCACCATCACAGCTGCCACCGCCATCAACGCGATCGCTTCATTGCCCCCTCATAAATGGCAATTTATTTATGGCCAAGTCCCCCACACTACATGCCCCGTTGCGATAACGTTTCCCCCTGAAACGCACCCGGACAGAAAACCGCTCCTCTCTGAAAATTTTTTCGCCGTTCGGGCGAACTGCGGAACCCGGGTTAATGAAAGGTTATAAAAACAGGGACAGGCTTTAGATTAGGCTTACTGCATGGCTATTTTCCGGTGATTATTTTCCGCATGAGAATCGCACGGATAAAGATTCATGGTGAAGATGCCGTTTACCACT
>JAISGL010000435.1 GCA_031263125.1 Opitutaceae bacterium
TAACATCAGTTATTTATATTGAGTCCCTTCGGGACTCTCCTGCTTCGCTCTCCCGCATCGTTTGCCACGACTCCCACCACATTCGTTCGCACCCCGTATACATACAGCAGTCCGCAGTTACGACACAGTCGCTAATCCCCATGTAATATCACACAATCTGTTTATATATAAAAAGTTCCACATTTTCTTTTTCATCAAATGTAGAGTTTCAATATTATTTAATCTGTCCCCTATGTTTAATCTGTCCCTATTTTTCTATTTCCATTTGCCCTGTTTGCCCGGCTTCGATCTTGCCTGCACGCACATCGGTTACTTGTTCGGTTTTTCTCAGGGTTTTTCTCAGCCTTACCCGGTGCCCGTGTCGGCTATCAAGGGCACCAAAAGCTTATCCACAAATAGGAATCTGGCATTTTTTTGAACCGCTAATGGATGCGAATGAACACGAATAAATTCTGCCAGCCGAGGCCGAAGATTTGCGTCCATTTGTGTTCATTCGCGGTTCGTTTGCGCACTCATCACTTCACAGGCAAGCTGCCCATGCCACTCAATCCACAATCGCGCTTTCCGGGGTAAAAGTGCATTCGATTCCGCCTCCGATTCCGCATTCGATTCCGCATTCGATTCCGCCTCCGATTCCGCCTTTGATTCCGAATCAGCGGGCATCGCGCTTGCGCTCGCCGGAAAATCTTGGATTTTCATCCTCCAATTCCGTATCCAATTACGCATCCAATTCTGCATCCAATTCCGCATCTCACTTCACATCCAATTCCGCATCCAAAACCATCCGCAAACCCACACACCGCAAACCCACGCACCGCAACCCACACACCACACCGCAACCCGCACTCCGCATTTTCCATGTCCGCTCCCGCCGCCCTTCCCTTCCGCCTCCCCGCTCCGCGCACCTCGCGCGTGGACCTGCTCATCATCGCGGGCGAACACTCCGGCGACCAGCACGCGGCGCGCATGGTGCGCGAACTCCTCGCGCGCGATCACGGCAAAAACCTCTCCGTCTGCGCGCTCGGCGGCCCCGACCTCGCCAGCGCCGGCGCGCAACTCCTCCACGACATGACCGCGACTTCCGTCATCGGCCTCGTGGAAGTGCTGAAAAATTTCTCCTTCTTCAACGCCCTCTTCAACGAAGTCCTGCGCTGGGTGGGCGCCTACAAACCCCGCGCCGTGTGCTTTGTCGATTACCCCGGCATGAACCTGCGCCTCGCAAAAGAAATGCGCAAACGCGGCCTCTCCGCGAAAGGCGGCGGCCCCGTGCGCGCGCTCTTCTACATCAGCCCGCAAATCTGGGCGTGGAAAGCCGGACGCCGTTTCAAGATGGCGCGCGACCTCGACGCGATGGCCGTCATCTTCCCCTTTGAACCCGCCTGTTACGACGACACCGCGCTGCGCGGCAAAGTCGAGTTCGTCGGTCACCCCTTCGTCGCCGGCGATTACGCGGCGCCCGTCACGCACGACGTCAGCGGCCCGATCCTTCTCCTCCCCGGCAGCCGCAAGCAGGCCGTCACGCGCATCTTCCCGCTCATGCTCGCCGGCTACGAACGGTATTGCCGTGCCACAGACCGCCAGCCCGTGGACGGCGAAACCGCAAACAACAACTCCCAACCCCACGGGCAAACAATCCACGCCGCCGCCCAACCCCGCGAACTGACACCCCACGCCGCCATCCAACCCGCCGCCCAACCTCACGAACTGACACCCCACGCCGCCCTCCAACCCGCCGCCCAACCCCGCGAACTGACACTCCACGCCGCCATCCAACCCCGCGTCCAACCCCGCATCCAACCCCGCGAACTAACAGCCCGCGCCGCCCAACCCACAACCGCCCAACCCGTAACCACCCAACCCGCAACCACCCAACCCGCAACCGCCCGCCTCGCGGCCGCCCGCCCCGCCATCGTCCTTTACCCCAGCGAAAACGTCCTCTCCGTCCTGCGCACGTTCACGCTTCCCGCCGGCATCGAACTCCGCCCCACCGGCGCGCCCGTCGCGGCCTCGGCGGTGCTCACAAGCTCCGGCACCATGTCGATGCACTGCGCGCTCGCGGGCATTCCCGGCGCGATTGTGTATCGCGTGAATCCCATCACGTATCTCTTCGGACGCCTCCTCGTGAAAGTCCCCCACATCGGCATCGCAAACCTGCTCCTCAAGGAGCCGATGTATCCCGAGCACATCCAAGGCGCCGCCAGCCCCGAAGCGCTCGCGGGCCAACTCCGCGATTGCCTCGAAAATCCCGCGCGCCTCGCGCACACCGAAAGCTGCGCGGCCCGCCTCCGCGCAATCCTGCACCAACCGACCACCGGCACAGCCGCTGACTGGCTGGCGCGGCAACTCGCCTGACGCCGGACGGGGTTTCAAAAAAACGCGCCATCGCCCGGGAACGCGGGCGTCTTTGCCCGCGCTCTCAGGAACGGCGTTCACGTTGCCTTCACTTAATAACTGATGTTACGCGACACATACGTAGCGCAGGCTGCCAAGCCTGCTGACGAGGCGAGGCC
>JAISGL010000002.1 GCA_031263125.1 Opitutaceae bacterium
CGACATCACGCCATATATAAAAGCCGGGAAAAATGAAATCGCCATCGCCGTGACCAACACATGGGCCAACCGGCTGATAGGTGATAACAATTATCCCGACGATTGCGAATGGGGAGACGGCACAAACACCGAAGGCAGGGCGCTTGTGCGTTATCCGGACTGGTTGATTGCAAACACCCCCCGCCCGTCGGCCCAACGTGTCGGCTTTTCATCCTGGAATTATTTTGACAAAAAATCCCAACTCCTCGCCGCCGGCCTGCTGACCGAAGTGACCCTGCAATTCCAACGCCACGCCACATTCGAATAATCAAAACCGAACAACCGGTGTTCATATAAAAAAGCCCCTTTCCGTGCTACAAACCTTGAGGGTTGTTTTTTTGCGTGTGATTTCCCTATGACGCGGCTCGCAGGCACCTGACCTTGTGGCAGGTCTCTCGTAGCGCAGGCTGCCAAGCCTGCTTTGCCTGCCGCACGCCGCCGGGTGTTTGTTTTTTTTCAAACCGGGCGAGGCTTCGCCTCGTCGGCAGGCTTGGCAGCCTGCGCTACTTTCAGGCGGTGGCGCTGAAGCAAGCCTCCGGCTTGGGGAGCCACTGCAAATAACGGGAAAAACATCAGCCATTCAAAATGGCGATGCACATGTTGCGCTTGTAGGAATCGTTCAGCGCGAGCGGGTGTTTCGTTGGGAGAAGCCAAAATATGTTATGTATATAAAGGCGGCCAAGGGCAGCATGAAACCGAGTGCCATGTTTTTTTCGCCGGCAAGGCCCATCAGGATCGGCATGACGGCCCCGCCCGCCACTCCCATGACTATATACGAGGATGCTTTCTTCGTGTGCGCTCCCAGGCCGCGCACGCCAAGCGCGAAAATCGTCGGGAACATGGTGGACATGAAAAAAAACGAGGCATACAGCGCATAAAGCGACACTTTGCCCGCGGATAATATCACCAGTGCCATGCAAACCGCCGCAAGGCCCGCGAAACATGCAAGAAACCGGGCCGGCTCCACACGATTCATGATAAAACCACTGCCAAGGCGTCCGATCAAAAACAAGCCCATGCCTCCAAACCCAAGCAGGCGCGATGCTTGCAAATTGCTGATCGTGTGATCCAGCTCGGTCACATAATTGATAAAGAAGCTGAAAATCCCGGTTTGCGCGCCCACGTATAAAAACTGGGCGATGATCGCGAGCACGAGGTTGCGATGCCTCCAGATCGAACCGGACGGCTCGTCCGCGGGCGCCGGGGTGTCATCGTCAGCCGCGCCTGATGCTATTTCCGGCATTTTGACAAATATGAAAAAAAGCGTCACCAGCAACACGGCGCCGCCGACAACAATATATGGTTTTGCAAGCGCCATGTTGTCGCCTTCCCTGGCGCCGAAAATCAACATGCCGCCGATTAGCGGCCCCACGATCCAGCCGAGGCCGTTGAAGGCCGCGGCTATGTTGATGCGCTGCGCCGCGCCATCCGCCGGGCCGAGGCTCGTGGCATATGGGTGCGCGCCCGTCTCGATAATGCAGAGTCCGCAGGCTATCACGAACAGCGCCGCAAGAAATGGAAGCGGCGTATGCACAAAGGCCGCGGGAATAAAGGCAAACGAGCCAATGGAAAACACCAGCAGCCCGGCGACGATTCCTTTTTTATATCCGAATCGTCTCATGATGCCGCCCGCCGGCAGGGCCATGATAAAATAGGCGATGTAGGTCGAAAATTGTATAAAGCCGGACTGCGCCTTGCTCATTTCAAAGGCGCCTTGGAAATGTTTGTTCAAGACATCCAGCAGCCCGTGGGCGCACCCCCATAGCAAATACAGGAGTGACACGAGAATGAACGGGACGAGATAGCTTTTTCCCGATGCGGCGCGAATAATGGATTTTTTCATAAGGGTTTCAGTCGAGATGGAAAAACTCCTCCATGTCCGCCCACCATTCGCCGTCCTTGAGGCCGGGCAGCGGTTCCTGGCAGGGTTTGCAGACGGCCCACCAGCGTTGAGTCACGGGATCGGCGGCCATTCTGGCCATGTCGGCGGCGTAGTCCGCGCCCGTGTATTCAAAATAACTGAAAAGAAAACCGTCCTTGTAATAGATGCTGTAGTTGCGAATATTACATTGCGTGATCATTTTCAACACGCCGGGCCAGACGGCGGCATGCAGTTTTTTATATTCTTCCAGCTTTTCAGGGCGCAGCCGGATGACACTTCCGTAACGTTTCATGGATGTTGGTTTTTTTATTCGGAACACTTTGAAAAATCATTTTTAACCGCGAAGGATGCGAAGGGCGCGAAGATGGCGGCTGCGCCGTCAGTTTAAGTTGAGGGTTTAAGTTTAAGTGAGGAGGCGGAGGTTTGTCTCTTAATCTTAAACTTTCATCTTAAACTGCCGCGAAGCGGCTGAGTGGTGAAGATTGCCTCGATGTTGGCGGGGGCGGTGTCGGGCAGGATGGCTTCGTGGCTGGGTGAGAGGATCAGGCCGGTGGGGAAGAGCGTTTTTAATTCGCACACCTTGGCGCGGACTTCACCGGGCGTGCCCCGCACGAGCAGGTTTTGGGCGTCGATGCCGCCGCAGAAGGAGACGCGCGCACCGAATTTCTCCCTGAGGCGGGCCGGCTCCATGCCCGTGGCGAGCGCCTGGATGGGGTGAATAATATCAACACCGAGACCGATGAGATCGGGTATGATTTCCGATATCGCGCCGCAGGAATGATACACCACTTTGAGTCCGTAACCTTTGGCCTGGTTCACAAGCCGGCGGATTCCTTCAAACACGAACTCGCGCAGCAGCGCGGGCGACAGCATGAGGCAGGTCTGGCTGCCAAAATCATTGCCCATGAGGACGGCGTGGAGTTTTCCCTTGGTGGCTTCAAAGAATATTTTATTGGCCTTTATATAAAAATCCAGAATCCGGTCGATGACCGCGCGGAACATTTCCGGCTCGGTCATCATTTTTATCAGGGCGGACTCCATGCCGAAGGCGGCACAGGCGTCTTGGAAATGCGCGGCCCAGACGACTCCCATTATGGCGTATCCCGGTGGCACGGCGTCCACGGCTTTTTTGCATTCATCGGGGTCGATATGTCTGGCGGGATCGGGCCATGCGAATTTTTCGACGTCGGCGGGATCGGACATATCCTCGAAAAAGCCGGGGGTGGTGAGCGTGCGTTCGCCGGGGGCGGGTTTGTTTTTGGCGAAATCGAAGGCGGCGTAGATGGCGTTGCTTGTGGGTGAATGATACGGCACTTCGACGGGGAAGATGTCGTCGTTGAGCCTGGCTTTCAGCGCGATCATGTCGCCGACGCCAAAGTGGGAATATAATTTTGGCAGCGCGGCAGGATCGGGAATGCCGAGCCAGGAGGCCGGGTGGTCAACGGGCCGGCGTTCGGCGGTGGCGAGGAAACGTTCGATGTGATTCATGATGATTTTCTGGCATTCGTGTTATTATTCACTGATGTTACGCGGCAGTGCCTGGGAGCGCGGGCATCTTTGCCCGCGATGCGTTTTTGATATACAATATGCGGGCGCATGGCGTTTCGCGGGCAGAGATGCCCGCGCTCCCAGGAAAGGCATTCCAGAAAAGGCGCTCGCGTCGTCCTCACCCAAGCGCGATTTCGGGTTTGTTTGATAGCGGAAGAACGCGCCCGCGCTTTTTGAATATTTTCGGCTGCGTAACATCAGTTATTATTCATTCCGTTCATCCAGAAATACGCCGACGCCGCGCGGCGGGAGTCTGACGGCGCTGGTTTTTCCGCCGGCGAGCACGTCTTGCATGGGGCGGGGGAGGGCGAATGAGGATTCGTCCGGCGTGTGGTTTATGACGATGTAGATTTCGCGGCCTTCGCCGACGCGGCGGCAGACTTCGATGCCCGCGGGCACGGGCAGGGGCGGTTTTGTGGAGATGGCGGCGGCGGAAAGCATCTTTTCCGCGACGCGGCTCATCAGCGATTTTTCCAGGACGGCGCCGAGATACGTGATGGAGCCGCGGCCGAGTTTGCGGGTGATGGCGGCGGGTTGTCCGTCGAGGAAGCCGTTGGCTTTGCCGTAGCGCATGAGGACGTCCACGTCGGGCGCGAGTTCGGAAAAATATTCCGCCCAGATGTCGGCCTTGCCGGCGCCCCAGTCGCCTTCGACCGGGATTTCGCCGAGGAGCGCGTAGAATTGCTCGACACGGGCGCCGAGCGAGGGGACGAGCGGCCCGGGCTGGCGTTGGGTGTTGAGCGCGTTGAACTCGTTTTTCATGCCTGAGCGCGGGCCGAGGACAAGATGGCCGCCGCGTTCGACATAGGCGGCGAGGTGTCGCGCGAGGTCCGCGGAGATGACGTTGAGGCTGGGCGCGACGACGAGTTTGTAGCGGTCGAGCGCCGACGCCGGGTCGACGATGTCGACCGATTGCGTGATGTCGCGGAAGGCGCGATAGTAGTCGATGAGGAGGTCGAGTTGCTCGTAGCGTTGGGAGAAGCGGTTGAAGTCGATTGCCCAGCGGCTGTCGTAGTCGTGGAGCAGCGCGATTTCGGACACCGGCGCGGTGTTTTTAAGAAGCGGGGCCGCCTTGGCAAAGTCGTCGGTGATCCGCCGGTTCTCTTCGTAGAAAGGCACGGGGTTGCCGTCCGGGCCGACGAGCACGCCGTGGTATTGCTCCTGCCCGTTGAGCGCGCTGCGCCACTGCCAGTAGGCGATGCCGTCGGCGCCGTGCCCGACGGCGGCCCAGACGAGCGCGCGGGTTTCGCCTTTGTCGAGCGAGTTGCTGACGGACGCCCAGTCGACGAAGCCCGGCTGCATTTCCATGACCCAGAAATTCATGTTTTTCCAACCGCGAACGAGGTCGTGCGTGGCGCCGTTGCGATACGGCTCGATGTGGCCGGTGCCGACGTAGTTGTCCCACGTGATCATGTCGAGGTCGGCGGCGATTTCGCGGCGGTTGAAACGGTTTGCCCATCCGAGTCCGCCGAGGTTGGTGGTGATGAACTGGCGGGCGCCGGCGTGGCCGCGGATGATATCGCGCTGCTCGCGCTGGAGGCTGCGCCACTGGTCGGTGACGAAGCGCTTGTAGTCGAGCATCAGGCCGGGATTGTTGCGGCCGGTGTTCATGGGAATCTGGCTCCACGAGTTGTAGGTCTGGCTCCAGTAGGCGGTGACCCA
>JAISGL010000008.1 GCA_031263125.1 Opitutaceae bacterium
TGCGTAGGGCCTGACCTTGTGTCAGGCCGCGTTCGCGTGGGAGGCCACACAGGTAATTCGCGGCCTGACACAAGGTCAGGCCCTACAAAACCCTGCCGGTCGCGTAACATCAGTTATCAGGCAACCCCGTTGGGGTTGTGTGATTATTATCGGATTACCCAAGGCAGGCGACGTTGTCGCCAGCCTTGGGCTGCAATAGGGAACGGCTTCGCCGTAGCTGCCTTCCGCAATTACACACGGGGTACGAAGGGAAGGGAGGTGCGAAGGGGGGCGATTGTTTTTTGGGGCAGGGCGGTTTCGGTGAGACCGCCGGGAACATTGCGAGGCACGCGACGGCGGTCTTGGCGAGATTGCCCTGCCCAAGATTGTTATACGCCGCGGATGTTCGTTTTTTTTAGAACCGGGCGAGGCTGCGCCTCGTCAGCAGGCTTGGCAGCCTGCGCTACGGGCGTGCCGCGTAATATCAGTCATCATACCTTTGACCGACATGCTGGCATTATTTGCCGATTTCGAATTCGTACGAGTGGCCGGGTGCGTGGAGCGCGTAGCGGCCGGTGGGGAGGAGGCGTTGGATGCGGATGATGTACAGCTCGGGGTCGGTCGCGGAACGCTCGATGGCGGTGGGTTCGCTTTTTTTGCCAAAGGTCGCGGCGGCGGCGCCGAGGCGGTCGAGTTCGGCGGTGCGTTTGCGTCCTTTGCTTTTGATTTCAAGTTGCGCGATTTCGATGGGGAATTTTCCGGCGGGCGTGCCGGGGTAGGTGATGAAGTCGCCGCGAAAGGCGAGGGTGACGTCGTGCCGGAAAACGGCGGGCGGCGTCTCGGGGCCGTCGAAGGTGAGTGTGCCGGTTTCCTGTTTTTCGGGGCGCGTCTTGATGAGCGAGACGGCGGTGTTCCAGACGCCGCCGGCTTTTTGCAGGGTCGAGCGCACGACGCGGGCGTTGTTCACGGGGAGCGGTTTCCAGGCGGTTTCGTCCCAGATGTAGGCGCCTTCGGACGCGGGAGGTTCGGGCAGCGCCGATGGCGGAGGCACGGTTGTTGCGGTGGTGACGGGCGGGGTTGTTGTGGCGGTGGCAGGCGCGGATATTGCGGTAGTGACAGGTGCGGTTGTCGCGGCGGTAACTGGCGTGATTGTTGCGATGGTGGCGGGCGGGGCGGGGCGGGTGGGGCGGGGGGGGGTTTCGGGGGGCGCGGTCATGGCGGCGGCGTTTTGCGCGGCGGTGCGTTTTTGTTCCTCGCGCTCCCTGGCGAGGGATTCGAGTTCGGCGAGGTAACGGGTGTCGGCGGGTTCGAGGGTGACGGTTTGCGTGTCGCGCATGCGTATCGTGCCTTTGAATGTGTTTCCGTTTTCGGGGCGGACGCTGAGGCCGATGGGGGGCGCGGAGGTTTGCGCGGGGTCGAGCGTGCTGAGGAGGCGGAGGGGGAGGCCGTTGGCGCGGGCGGGGCTGGCGATGAGCGTGCCTTGGAGTTCGCGTTTCCAGAGGCCGCGGGCGTTTTCAATGGTTGCGGTGAGGGCGCCGGTGGCGGGGTCTTGCGTTTGGAAGCGCAGGAGCAGGTCGGGGTCGCCGGCGGTGAGGACGCGGTAGACGAGGCCGGGGCGCGTGGCGTCGAGGAGTTTGTGCTCGGCGGCGCTGAAGGTCGTCATGATGGCGGCGCGGCTGGCGTCGGGGACGCGGGTGAGTTTGCACGACCACACGCCGGTGTCGCCAGTGAGTTCGGCGCCGGCGAGCCGGAGGGTGATGCGGAAGGGGGTGGCGGCGGCGACGACGAGGCCCGCGGCGTTGGCGAGGGGGGGGCCTTCGTTTGCGGTGAGCGTGAGGGTGAAGAGGCCGGTGTCGGTGTCGCAGGCGTAGCGGCCTTCGAGCGGGCGGGCGTCGATCCAGGAGCTGTCGGCGCGGAGGCTGGCGCGGAGCGTGGAGGCGGCGCGGTCGAGGGTGGTGATTTCGAGGCAGAGGTCGGGCGTGGTGCGCTGGCCGGGCAGCGTGGCTTTGCCGGCGTAGAGCGCGCCGGGGGTGAGTTGGGTGAGGGCGGCGGCGATGATGCGGGAGGCGTTGGCGGCGAGTTCGGCGCGGTAACGGTCGCGGGCGGTTTCGACGCGGCGGAGTGTTTCACCGGACTGGGCGGCGAGGCGGCGGAGCGTGGCGAGGTCGGACTCGCGCGTGATGTCGATGAGGCGTCCGCTGAATGCGCCGAGTGTTTCGCCTTCGGGGAGGGGTGTTTTGGGGGTGAGCGAGGCGATGTTGATTTGCCAGCCGGAGCGGGTGCGCGAGGCTTCGACGTGGGCGAGCATTTCGACGCGGGCGCCGGCGCGGGCGGTTTCGCGGATGAGGCGCATGGAGGCGGGCGAGTCGGCGCCGGCGCTGGCGTTGGCGTCGATGCCGGCGAGTTCGCGGATGCGGGCGCCGCCGGGGCCGTTGAGGATTTCGTCGGTTTTGCGCGTGGCGGTGGTGTCGAGTTTCATTTCTTGCTCGATGTAGCCGGCGGTGTTGACGGGTGTGTAGAGTGCTTCGGAAAGGCGCGCGGTGATGGTGGCGAGGTAGTGGACGCGTCCGTCGGGGGCGGGGGCGGTTTCGATGGGAGACACGGGGGAGACGGGCGATATGGGGTTGTCGGCGGCGGGCCGGATGGGGCTGGTGGTTTCGGGTTGCGGCGGAGGCGGAGGGCGGTCGAGCGCGGGGCCGGGGGTGAGGAGGGCGAGCGTGTAGAGGCTGCCGTAGCGGTTTTGGAGCGCTTCGGCGGCGGCGGTTTCGAGCGCGGCGGGCGGGGGTGTTTTGGAGGGGACAAAAATGCCGCGGGCGATGATCGCGAGGAGAATGACGGCCGCGGCGCCGAGGGCGATGAGGAGAAGGTTGCCCGGTTCGCGGAAGCGTGCGCGGAAGCGTGTGCGGAGGTGTGCGCGGAGGTGTGCGCGGAGGCGTGCGAGGAGTGTTTTGTTTTGCTGCGGCTGGTTGGTCATTCGCGGGGAGCAGTTTTGAGGAGATGTTTTAGGGGAGTGCGCGTGGAGTGCAATGCAATCCGAGGGGAGCGCAGCGTTTTGCTGGCAGCCTGCGCTTTTGCGCCGAAGGAGTGGGGATTTGCATCTGGCTGATCTGGCTGAGCTGGCCGATCTGACTGATCTGGCCGAGCTGGCTGAGCTGTCCGATCGGACGGATCGGGCAGATCGGGCGGATCGGGCCGATCAGGCAGGCCAGGCTCACCGGCCCATATCCGGTGGGGATGGGGTCGTGATGGCGCCGTGTCCTACGACACCCAGCTGAACTTGAACAGCAGGTGCGCCAGTTGCATGAGGCCGTAGCCGATGGCTCCGGTGACCGGGATGGTGAGCACCCAGGCCCACACGATGCGTCCGACGATGCCCCACTTCACGGCGCTGAAACGCTTCACCGAGCCAACGCCCATGATCGAGGTGGAGATGACGTGCGTCGTGGAGAGCGGCACGCCGAAATGGGTCGCGGTTTCGATGACCATCGCGGCGGTGGTCTCGGCGGCGAAGCCGTTCACGGGTTGAAGTTTCACCATTTTGTGGCCCATGGTTTTGATGATGCGCCAGCCGCCCGCGGCGGTGCCGGCGGCCATGGTGAGCGCGCAGACAAGGATGACCCAGATGTGAACCTCCATCGTCCCGATGCGGAGGAAACCGAGCCATTCGGGGAGGTTGTTGAACGCGCCCGTCTGTGTGCCGGTGAGAAGCGCGAGGGTGACGATGCCCATGGTTTTTTGCGCGTCGTTGGAGCCGTGGCTGAAACCCATCCACGCGGCGCTGAGCACCTGGAGTTTTCCAAAAATCATGTTCACAAAATGCGGGCGCACGCGGCGCAGCGCGCAGTAGAGCGCCCACATCACAATCGCCGCGACGATGAAGCCGGCGAGCGGCGCGAGGAGCATGGGCATGACGACTTTCGGCCAGAGGCCCGCCGACCAGTGCAACACGTGCCAGTTGCCGTGCGTGGAGGCGACCGCGGCGCCGCACAGGCCGCCGATGAGCGCGTGACTGGAACTCGACGGAAGGCCGAGCCACCACGTGAGAATATTCCAGATGATCGCGCCGAGCAGGGCGCAGAGCACCGTGGGCATCGAGATGACGCTGGTGTCGACGAGTCCGGCGCCAATAGTCTTGGCGACGCTGGTGCCCATGATGAGCGCGCCGGCGAGATTCATGACCGTGGCGAGCATGATTGCCTGGCGCGGTGTGAGGACCTTGGTCGAAACAACGGTGGCGATCGAGTTGGCCGTGTCGTGAAAGCCGTTGATGTACTCGAAGGCGAGCGCAGTCAGCAGGACGATCAGGAAAAGTGTCATGAGTGAAATTTGGCGGGCGATGAATCGGGAAACGGCTGCGACGAGAGGTGTCATTAAGCCGCGTCCCGCGAAAAAATCACGCAGATATGGCGGGAATTGGCGGGAATTAACAAGAAAACTTGTGACCCGCGACATGCGAACCATGCGAACTTGCGACCCGCGCTTTCCCCAAAAAAACTTTTCCCAAAAACTTCCCCCAAAACTCCACCCTTGCCCACCGCGCCCGCGTCTGATTCCGTGCAACGCTTTCCCACGCTCACACGCCACCCATGTCGCCCACGCCATCCACGCCATCCACGCCACCCACGTCACCCACGTCACCCACGCCATCCATGCCGCAAACCATCGCCGTCCTCGATTTTGGCTCCCAATACACGCAGGTCATCGCCCGCCGCATCCGCGAGTGCCAGGTTTACTCAAAAATCTACCACTTCGCGACCCCCGCCGAAACCCTTCGCGACGACGGCGTGGCCGGCATCATCCTCTCGGGCGGCCCCAGCTCCGTCTTCGCAACCGACGCGCCCATGCCCGACCGCGCCATCTTCGACCTCGGCGTCCCGGTGCTCGGCATCTGTTACGGCGTGCAACTCATGGGCCGGCTCCTCGGCGGCAAAGTCGCCAAAAGCAGCCGCCGCGAATACGGCCTCGGCGCGCTCGACATCCGCAAAAAATCCCCCCTCTTCGCCGGCCTCCCGCGCAAACTCAACGTGTGGAATTCCCACGGCGACAAACTCACCGCGCTCCCGCCCGGCTTCGCCGCCGTCGCCCGCACGGAAAACTCCGAGTTCGCCGCCATCCACGACGCGCGCCGCCGCTTCCACGGCATCCAGTTTCACCCCGAAGTTTACCACACCGAGTGCGGCATGGACATCATCCGCAACTTCGTCCACGGCGTCTGCCGCATGACGGAAAACTGGACCACCGCTGACTTCATCAAACACGCCGTCGCCGGCATCCGCGCCCAAGTCGGCGGCGGACGCGTCCTCCTCGCCCTCTCCGGCGGCGTCGATTCCTCCGTCGCCGCCGCGCTCCTCCACAAATCCATCGGCCGCCAGCTCGTCTGCGTTTACGTGGACACCGGCCTCATGCGCAAGGACGAGACCGCCAACATCGAAAAACTCTACGCGCGCCATTTCAAAATCGACCTCCGCGTCGTGGACGCCTCCACCATCTTCCTGCGCCGCCTCAAAAACGTCACCGACCCCGAGCAAAAGCGCAAAATCATCGGCAACACCTTCATCGAAATTTTCGAGAAAAAAGCGCGCGAACTCAAAACCCGCGAGCACATCGAATACCTCGGCCAGGGCACCATTTACCCCGACGTCATCGAAAGCGTCGCCATCGGCAACAATCCCGCCGCCCTCATCAAGTCCCACCACAACGTCGGCGGCCTGCCCGCGCGCATGAAATTCAAGCTCGTCGAACCCCTCCGCCAGCTCTTCAAGGACGAAGTCCGCCGCGTCGGCGAAAAACTCGGCCTCCCCCGCGAAGTCGTCTGGCGCCAGCCCTTCCCCGGCCCCGGTCTCGGCATCCGCGTCATCGGTGAAATCACCAAGCCGCGCCTCGACGTCCTCCGCGAAGCCGACGCCATCCTCCACGAGGAAATGATGGCCGCCGGCCTGTATTATAAAATCTGGCAAAGTTTCTGCGTGTATCTCCCGGTGAAATCCGTCGGCGTGATTGGCGACGAGCGCAACTACGCCGACATCATCGCCCTGCGCCTGGTCGAAAGCATAGACGCCATGACCGCCGACTGGGCGGCTCTCCCCCGCGAGCTTCTGCAAAAAATCTCCAACCGCATCACCAACGAAGTCCGCGGCGT
>JAISGL010000359.1 GCA_031263125.1 Opitutaceae bacterium
AGCATCCCGGAGGGATGCCAGAAACCCATAATACGCGCCTCTGGCATCCCTCCGGGATGCTGTTTTCCCACAAACCAATATCCGGTGGTGTCGCTCGCCAAGCCTCGCTCAACCACCGGCTAAGCTCTGGCAAGCCTCCAGCTTGCCCCGGCGGTATCGCCCTGCCAAAATCCTGCCAGTCGCGTAACATCAGTTATGAATATATTGGTAATTCGAAGCGAATTATCACGCGTTATGGGATACTAGGATTGAACCATTGAACCGCCGAAGCGCGAGTGATTTATGGCAATGTTATCAGGCAACCCCTTTGGGGTTGTGTTTGTTTTTTATTTGATAACCCGAGGTAGCGACGTTGTCGCAACCTCGGGCTGTACCAGGCAACGGCTTCGCCGTAGCTACCTTCCGCAATTACACCCAAAGTGCGAAGACAAAGCGCCTGTAATCGCTTCTGATGGAAGTTGGACGTTCGCCAAGGACTCCGCCGCCCGAAAAACCGGCCTGCTCGAAAAAGACCTACCCCTGCGGCTTCGATCCCGCCAAACTGCCGCGACTCCCGTCGAACTCGACATAACTCGATGCGGCTGCGGGGCGGCTCAGTTTGGGGTTTCGCCCAAGGGCACTTGGAAGGTCACGGCGGCGCCGCGTCCACCGGCGGCGGCGCTTATGTCGAGCGTGCCGCCGACTTGCTCCATGCGGTGGCGCATGTTGCGCAGCCCGTTGCCGCTCGCGGCGCCGCCCGCACCGGCGCTCGCACCGCCACCCGTGCCGGCATCCGCACCGCCACCCGCGCCGCCGCTCGCACCGGCATCCGTTGCACCGCCGCTCGCACAGTCACCCGCACCGGCATCTGTTGCGCCGCCGCTCGCACCACCACCCGCGCCGCCGCCGCCCGCGCCGGCGCTTGCGCCGCCACCCGGAAACCCGCGGCCATCGTCCTCGACCTGGATGCAGACTTTGCCTTCACGGACTTTGCCTTCGCCGATTTTGCCTTCGCCGGTTTTGCCTTCGCTGATTTTGATGCGCAGCCACACGCCCGACGCGCCGGAATGCCGGGCGGCGTTGTTGAGGGCTTCCTTCACCGCCAGAAATATGTGGTGCCGCGTCTCCGAGGGGATGGCGCGCGAGGGGATGCGCTCGGAAATGTCCAGCCAGCAGCGGATGCCGGTGTTCTGGAAAAACTTCTCCGCATATGTCCCAAGGTAGTTCGCCAGTTCATACCAGGAGTCGTTTTTGGGGTTCACCGCCCAGACAATCTCGTCGAGCGCGGTCACCATGTTGTGCGCGCAGTCGTCCATTTGCCGGATGCAGTCGCGCGTTTCGGCGGGCAGGGGCTGGTCGCGGCGGGCGAGCGCGCTCAACAGGCTGATTTGGGTGAGGTTGGCGCCGAGGTCGTCGTGGAGATCGTGCGCTATGCGGGTGCGTTCGTGCTCGAGCGCGCGCTGGTGTTCGAGGCGTTGCAGGCGGCGGCGGTAACGCTGGCGTTGCGTGCGCGCGACCGTGAAAACGATCGCGCCAAGCAGGACGAGGCCGAGGGTGTTGCGAAACCACACGGTCTCATAATAATGGGGAAGCACTTCAAACGCGAGGGCGTCGCCGGTCTCGTTCCACACGCCGTCGTTGTTGCAGGCGGTGACGTGGAAGCGGTATTTGCCGGGCAGGAGGGGGCCGTAACCAATGAGGCGGCGCGAGTCCACGTTGCGCCATTCGGCGTCGGCGTTGTCGAGTTTGACGCGGAAGCGCACGCTGTCGGGCGCGGCGAAATTGAGCGCGGTGACTTGGAATTGCACGTGGTGCTGGCCGGGGGCGATTGCCACCGCGGGGGCGTGCCGGGCGGGGGAGGGGATTTCGAGGTGTTTGCCGTCGACTATGAGTTCCTCGATGAGGACGGAGGGCGGGATTTTGTTTTCGGTGACGTGGCGGGGATTGACGGCGGCGACGCCATTGGCCGTGGCAAAATAGAGCGTGCCGTCGCCGGAGCGCCAGCAGGCGGGCTGGAAACCGCTGGTGCATTCGAGGGCGGGCAGGCCGTCGAAGCGTCCGTAGATGCGCACGGTGGCAGTGGCAGTGGCGGTGGCGGTGGCGGTTTTGCTGGCGGCGACCTTGGCGAGTTCGTCTTTGCCGGCGCGGAAGATGCCGGAGTAGGTGCCGGCCCAGAGGTCGCCGTCGCCGCTGTCGAGGAGTTGGGAGATGTTGTTGTCGGGCAGTCCGTTTTCGGCGGTGCAACGGGTGAAAACACCGTCGTGGAAACGCAGGAGTCCGCCGCCGAGGGTGCCGATCCAGACGGTGGCGCCGTCGCGTTCGGGGAGCACGGCGGAAATGCGCGCGGCGGGCCATTCGGGCGGGGGCGTGTATTTGGTGAAAGCGCCGTCCTTGTATTTCCAAAGATCGCCGGGACCGGTGCCAATCCAGATGGCGCCGGCGCCGTCCTCGGCCATGGCTCCGATGGCGCGGCCATTTTCAAAACCCCGCCTGATTCCGTATTGAGTCACGCGGCTCTCGCGCAGGCTGTAGAGGTCGGCGAGGGGGCCGACCCAGAGGGTTCCGCGGCTGTCGCCGAAGAGGACGCGGACGTCCTGCCAGGCTTTTTGTTTGAAAATCCGCCCGTTGTGCAGGCGCATGAGGCCGTGGCTGGCCGAGCCGATCCAGACGCCGCCGTCGTCCGCGGGTGCCACGGTGAGGCCGGCAAACGGGGAGGGCCGGCTGGAGGCGGGCAGGGGATGTTTTTCAAAGCGGCCGTCTTTCCATGAGATGAGGCCGTCGGTCATGGTGCCGGCCCAGAGTGTGCCCTGGGCGTCGATGCACACGGAGCTGACGACGTCCGCGGGCAACCCCTGCGCGGGGCCGAAGGTGGTGAAAATGCTTTCGCGGATGCGCGCGATGCCGCCGGTGGTGCCCACCCAGATGTTGCCCTCGGTGTCCTGATGCCAGCAGGTGATGAACAAACTGGGCAGGCCGGAATGTTCGTCGAGGAGCGTGGCGGCGCCGTCGCTTTTGGCGTGCCAGAGGCCGCGTCCGTAGTTGACGAGCCAGAGGTTGCCCTGGGCGTCGCCGCGCAACGTGGTGGTGTCGGCGGCGTGCCGGAGCAGTTGCGCGTTGTCGATTTCGGCAACCCAGCGGCCGTCGAGAAATTTGCGGAGCCGCGTTTTTTCGAGCACCCAGAGGCCGTTGTCGCCGCTGAACGCGATTTGCGTGATGGACCGTGGCGCGGGGTCGCCGGCAGGGGTGACGTCGGTGAAGCAACCGCGCGCGTCGTCCCAACGCAAAAGGCGTTCCGGGGTGGCCGCCCAGATGGTGCGCGCGTCGTCGGCGGCGATGGCGGTGATGGTGGTGGCGGCGGTGATGGTGGTGGTGGCAGCGGTGGTGGCGGTGGCGGTGGTGGTGGTGGTGGCGGTGGCGGCGGGCGGGGTGAAGGCGGTGGTGACGGTGTCGGCGGCGGGTGGAGCGAAGGCGACGGTGGTGGCGGCAGTGGTGGCGGCACGTAGGGCCTGACCTTGTGTCAGGCCGGCGGCAGCGGCGGCGGGCGGGGCGGCGGCGACGGCAGCGGCAGCGGCGGGTGGATCGAAAGCGAAGGCGAAGGCGGTGGCGGGGAGAAATGCGAAACGTCCGTTTTCGAAGCGGACGATTTTTCCGCCGGCGGCGAGCGCCCAGGCAACGCCGTCGCGGTCAATGCGGAGAGTGCTCTGGTCGATTTCGATTTCGGGGCGGGAGTCGTTGATTGTCCATGCGGCCACGACACCGTCCTGGTTTGGACGCGAGGCCGGGTTCGTGGACGAAGACGAGTTCGTGGACGTGTTCGGGTTCGTGGACGCGACCGGGTTCGGGAACGAGGCCGGGTTCGTGGACGCAGGGAATTGCGCTCTGGCGACGAAGGAGGTTTCGCCCGCGAAGAGGATTTCGCCGGGGCGCGGCGTGGCGATTACGCGGTCGAGTCTCATGCGCGGGTCGGTGCGTGGCCCGCGGTGGAGGCGGAAGGTGTTGTTGCGAAACGTGGTGATGGACTCGTTGCCCATTATTATCCAGAGGCGGCCCTCGGCGTCGGTGCTGAGGTGTTCGACCTGCACGTCCTGAAGCGCAGGGGTGTTTTGCGGGTTGAAAGGCACGAAGCGCATGCCATCGAAGCGGGCGAGGCCGCCGTAGCGCGTGCCAATCCACAGGTAGCCCTCTGGAGTTTGCACGATACTCGACACCCAGTTTTGCGGAAGGCCATCGTCCGTTTTCCAAGCGTGGACGAGATAGTTTTGCCAGGCGGCGGGGGCGGAGAAGGCGGCGGGAGTGAGCGCAAGAGCGAGCGTGAGTGCGAGCGCGGACGCGGACACAAACGCAAACGCGGACGCGGACGCGGGCGTGGAAAATTGCGCGAGCCTCCGGACGATTCGCCACAAAGCGGCAGCAACAGCGGCAGCGGCGCGGCGTGGCCGGGCGGGACGCGGAAAGCTGGCACGTGGAGTCGTCATGCGTGATTGTTTTTAAGACGAAAAGGCGAAAGGGCGGGAGGAGGCGATACTATTTCCGACGCATCCGCACCCGTTTTGTTTTGTAATCAATTTGGATGATTTAACTAATGTTACGCGGACGGCGGATTTTGCCGTAGGGCCTGACCTTGTGTCAGGCTGCGCATGCGTGGGAGGCCGCACAGGTAATTCGCGGCCTGACACAAGGTCAGGCCCTACGGGTCAGGCACTGCGCGCTACGTAACATCAGTTACTCACTCCAAAACCGCATCCGTCAAAATCTCGTGCCCGCCCTCGAAAATCACGAGCGAAATATTACCGTGCGACCTGTGACAATGCACCGCGCGTCCTCCGATCTTCCGGCCCGCCTTGAGCCCCGGCTGGGCCGTGCGCGCGGTGAGCATCCACATCGCTTCCCCATCCGAAACCAGCGCCTCCCCTGTCCCGCCGGCGTCGCGGACGAGTTTATTATAAAATGCGATCGAGTGTATTATCGGCACCGCCCCGGAATATCCATCGTGAATGCCCGCGTGGATTTTCAGCTTTGCCGATGCGGGTTTTTCCTTCGGCGTCGTCATGAAGAGCGGCGAGCGCGCCCTGGCTTCTTCAGCACTGTATGTTTTCCCATCCTGGGAAACACAGCGGATAATATCATTCGCATAACGCGTTTTTCTCGCCAGCGACTCATGATACCAGCGATCCAAGTCCGTGATCGGCACCCAGACCGAATATTCTTTTATGCGATGCGGCGAACGCGATTTCATGAAGTGGCAAAGCACCGTGTATCCGCCGCCGCTCGCACCTACGATATAAATTCGCGATTCGTCGGCATGCAGGTTTTTCACGGCCCAATCGATCACTTGGTCGATATCGGAAATCACATAATCGCTCCCGGCGGCCTTCGGATGATTGTTCGGGCCGCGAACATCGGGGTGTATATAGTTCCAATTCTTCCCTTTGGTCTGCGCCGCGAGCGAATTCGCGAAATGCGCATAATCCGCGCTCCACTGGTGAAGCGAAATCACGAGCGGCTGTTTTTCCGGGGACGTGGTTTTGTAATAATAAAATTTGTTCGTGCAGCCATCCAGCGGGGAGACGACACTGCCCTCTGAAAAACCGGCCCAGTCACCCGATTGCGCCAGCACCGCCGCCGGCAACAGCAGCAGAAAAATAAACGCCGAGATTACACGAATCATCCTTATCGGGCACTTTGAAAAAGTCATTTTTTTAACCACGGATTACACAGCGCTGCTCCGCCGCAACCAAAGGAACAGGCACAAACCAACAATCCAATTGCCACAAAAAACACAAAAAAAGCCTCCTCGCATACGGTAATCTTCCGGGCGCTTATAAGCGCCGCGAACCGATTTCCGGCAAAATATGATTTTGCAAGAAA
>JAISGL010000004.1 GCA_031263125.1 Opitutaceae bacterium
TGCACGAGGAGCACCACTTTTTGTCCGGGTTCGCCTTCATTCCATAATTTCCGAAGATGAGTGAAGGACATGCCCTCGATTTTTTGACCGTTTATCGATATGATGCGATCTTCCCCGGACAGGCCGTGCTCCTTCATCGTGGCGTTGAAAACAGAATACTTTGTTTGATAAATAAAAATGGGAGTCGTGATATGGTGTCCAAAGCGGCGGTATAAAAATATGCCGTCCAAGGGTATGACCGCACGCGTCCTGGCGGTGACGGTGAATATACTCATTTCGACGATTTCATCCTTGGAACTTTTGTTTTTCGCCGGGGCCGAGTGTTTGCCGGGGGCGGTCGTTGTTTCCGGACCGGCGGCAACCGCTGGCTGCGCCGCAGCGCATAAGCATGCAAGGACAAGCGCATGGGCGGGGATTTTTGCATTTATGTGGATTGAAGAGCGCATGGGATTTAAGATTTTGTGTCCGGGTTGTTGTGGATTGCGGGAATATCAAGCGCCTGGAGAAACGTGTCTGATTTTGCGCCGAGCGTTGCCTGCGCGGTTTTTCGCAGCACGTCGGGTGCGTTTGAAAACCGGTCCCACTTGATGATTTTTTTAGCGATGATGCGCGCGTCATCCGTCCGGCCCGCCCCGGCATACACGGCGAAATACATTGCGCGTTTTTGCAGCGCCTGAAACTGATAGTGCCTGATGATTGCGCTTCCGCGCGACGGCGCGAGGACATGTATGATGCCGCGGGCGACCCGCGGGATTTCGTTTATATTGTTCATATTTTTGAGCGCCTCATCTAACGACGCCCACACCGCAACCGCGTCGGTGTAATGTTTGCCTTTTGCCAATACTCCAAAAACGCCCGGTTTGAGCTGCTTCCTGGCGTTGCCGCCGGCGAGTGCGTAAAAGGATTCGAGCAGGCCGTCGTCATCGGCCAGCGCCCGGTTGATCGTGAGGTAGCGGCGCGCGTTTGCGCGAGATTCAGGCGTCGCGAGCATGAGCGCGACGGACTGCTTGCAGCGTTCCATGAGCGCCTCCCTGGCGGGTGGAAACGCTTTTTGCATGCCGGCCATGTCGTCCACGGCAAGACTGAAACAGATTTCATTTCGTATCGTTGAAAAAAATCCCTTTTTCGCATCGGGAGGGTGTCCAAAATCACATATCCATATGTATTCGTCCAGGGCGTCCTGGTAGCTGCCCATTGTATTCAGTTTTCGGGCGAGCGCGAGGCGCCCGCGCAGATCGTTGGGTTTTAGTTTTGCGCGCAATTGCCCGATGCTGTTCCGGCCTTCCACGGCGTCGGCGATTTCTTCGGCCAGCGCGTCGGGATCGGCTTCATTTATCCAGCGAGCCAGTTCTTTTCCACCGGCCTCAAGCAGTAAAAAGGTGGGCAGGTTTTTGATGCGGTAGCTGCCGGTGGTTTCCGGTGTTTCGGTTGCATCCAGCAAAACCGGGATGGTGCGCGCCTTGATTATTTGCACAACCTGTGCGTGTCCGAGAATGGCGATCCCCATCCCCGTGTTTTCACCGGGGCCGCTGCCGTCGAACACCGCGAAAACTTTTTTGTTTTCCGCAGCGGCCTGCTGCAATGCGCTTTCGAGCGTCAGTTTGCCGGCAAAAAGTGATTGAGCGGATGCCGCTGCCTTGGGCGAAGGCGCGCGGGACGCGCAGCCGCCTTGGAGCAAAATCGCCAGCGCAAATGCCGGGATGATTAAAAGGCGTGTGCAGGTTCCGGGTTTCATGACAAGACGGGTCAGTCGAGTGGAATCACCGGCCACATTTTCCAGATGCCCAATAATACAATTCCCAATGCCACGCATGATGCCAGCGTCGCGATCCGGTTTCGCTTTGTATATTGGCGATAAATGATAAAAAGCAGCCCCAGCAGGGCCATTGTCACGATGGTCCATTCGAAGAGATTGGGATGCTGCATGGCTGTATGTTTCTCCGAATAAGGCGTTATTCGCGTTATTCGTGTTATGTATTTGGCGGTGAGCAGGATGGCGCCAAATCCTATGAAAAACAGGCTGAGAAGATATTGAAGGGTATTGCGTGTTAACGACGCCACCACCATCAGGCTGAGCGCGATCATGAACAGCCTGGGAAATATCAAAAGCACGGATAGATGCCACTCCGCATCCAGAAGCCATTGCCATAGTACCAAGCCCAGCATTTTGGCCGCCGCCATCACCAGCACGGGCAGGCAAACGCAAAGTATCACAATGCATATCATCTTTGCCGCGAATAGCTGCCTTCCTGAAATGGGCCGGGTCATCCAGAATTCCGATGAGCCGGACGGCAGCGCATCATGCACGATGAATCCCAAAAGCACGGTCCACGTTCCCCAGACAATGATGGGGAAAAATTCATAAAAGAGAAAAAACTTTGAGCGGAAGACTTCTGTCGGATATGCGAAAAATACGAATGCGAATATCATCCATGCGCCGGCGAGCGGCCAAGCGCGGCGCAGATCCCTGAGCAAAAGTGTCTGGATTGTATTCATGATCAGTTTTTTCCTTTCAGCGCCGCCGTGTTTTTGACTGTTGCGATATATATTTCCTTCAAGGTCATGGGGTGCATGGAAAATGTGGCGCCGGGGAACAGGGTGCGGCAGGTGTGTTCTGTCCCGATTGTATATTGTGTCTCGATCCAACGCGCATGTTGATTGTTTGTTTCGCAGGCAATACATGAGGCCGGCGGCGTGACAGGTGAGGGCTGCGGAGAAAATATTTCCACGCGGCGGAAACGCCTTTGCAACGATTCCAGTGTTTCGTCGAGCAGCAATTTTCCCGCCTCGATGATGACTGTCCGGTCAACCAGCCGCTCCACGTCATCAATGTCGTGCGACGAGATGAGCAGCGTCCATTCGCCCGCGCCGGCGAGTTCGAGAAGGCCGTGCGTGAGTTCGTCGCGCACCAGCGGGTCGAGTCCGCTGAACGGCTCGTCCATCACGATCAGTTTCGGGCGGTAGGCGAGCGAGGAAAGCAGCATTGCCTTCATGCGCATGCCACGCGAGAGGTGGGCGAGTTTGCGTTTCGGAGGGAGTTGAAAAAGCGCGAGCAGTTTTGTTTCGAGCGCCTTGTCCCATGCCGGATACAGCGCGCGGCAAAAATCCAGAAAGCCGCGCACCGTCATTCCGGCGGGTGTTTTCTGGTTTTCGGAAACATATCCGATCTGCCTGAACTGCGCCGGGCCGAGCCGGCGCGAATCGGCGCCGAGCACCGTCGCGGAGCCTGCGGTCGGGCGCAGCAGGTTCATGAGCATTTTGATCGTGGTCGTTTTTCCCGCGCCGTTCTGTCCGAGCAGCGCGCAGGCGCCGCCTTGCGGAATCGCGAACGTGAGCGAGCGCACGGCCTCGGTCCGCCAGTACGTGTGCGAAAGGTTTTGGGTTTCCATGATGTTCATGTTGGTGATGCCGGTTATGCTGATGGTGCTGGTTACGTGGTGGTGCTGGTGGTGCCGGTTATGTGGTGATGGGGAAAGGCGTCGCTTCATGCGCCGCCGATTTTTTTCCAGTGCCGGTCAATGGCCGCTTTCAATTCGGCTGGCGTGAGGCCGAGGTTTGAGGCTTCCACCACGAGGCGTTCCATCTCGGCGTTTAGAAAACCGGTTTTTTCCCGGCGGCTTCCGGCAGTCGCTCCGGCGACTGTCGTGCCGACCGCCGGTGTCGTCATGAGCACGCCTTCCGCGACGAGCATCGCGACAATCTTGTGCGCCGTGTTCGGGTTTATCCTCAACTCCTGGCTGAATTGCCGCACGGAAGGAAACGCGTCACCCGTCCGCAGCTGCCCGATGGCAACGGCCTTTTTCACCGCGAAGACAACTTGTTCCGCGATAGGCAGGCCGGATTTGATTTCCACGGGAAAAGGGAGCATGGGAAAAATGGCTGAAGGTTCAACTGTTCTAGTTGTAATAGGACAGATGGTGCGGCTGGCAAGCGAAATTTTCAGGAATTTTCATGAATCCCCGGATTTTTATATATCCCCGCCGCCGCCCTGCCGTCGCTCCATCGCCGCTCCGCCATCGCCCCGTCGTCGCCTGCCGTTGACGCCGTCGCGCGGTCCTGCATCGTGCCAGTTCTGATTTTTTTATGAGCAACACCGCCATCATCTGGAAACCCGTCGCGAAAAAATACACCGACATTCTCTATCACAAAGCCGACGGCATCGCGAAAATCACGATCAACCGTCCCGAAAAGCGCAACGCCTTCCGCCCGCAAACCGTGTTCGAAATGCACGACGCCTTCGCCGACGCGCGCGAAGACCAGGCGGTCGGCGTCGTGCTCCTCACCGGCGCCGGCCCGCACACCGACGGCAAATACGCCTTCTGCTCCGGCGGCGACCAAAGCGTCCGCGGCCACGCCGGCTACATCGGCGACGACGGCGTCCCGCGCCTCAACGTCCTCGATCTGCAAAAGCTCATCCGCTCCATGCCCAAGGTCGTGATCGCGCTCGTCGCCGGATACGCCGTCGGCGGCGGCCACGTCCTGCATCTCGTGTGCGACCTCACCATCGCGGCGGACAACGGCATCTTCGCCCAAGTCGGCCCCAGGATGGGCAGCTTCGACGGCGGCTTCGGCTCGGGCTATCTCTCGCGAATCGTCGGGCAGAAAAAAGCGCGCGAAATCTGGTATCTCTGCCGCCAGTACAATGCGCAACAGGCGCTCGACATGGGCCTCGTCAACACCGTCGTCCCCGTTGCGCAACTCGAAGCCGAAGGCGTGAAATGGGCGAAGGAAATCCTCAACCACAGCCCGCTCGCCATCCGTTGCATCAAGAGCGCCTTCAACGCCGACGTCGACGGCCAGAGCGGCATCCAGGAACTCGCCGGCAACGCCACGCTCCTCTATTACATGAGCGACGAGGCCAGGGAATTCCACGGCGCCCAGCGCGAAAAACGCAAACCCGACGCGCGAAAATTCCCCTGGCTGCCGTGAAGCGGGAGCCAGGGCGGAGACACCCGGTTTGCACATGCAGCACGGAGGGCGCCGCAAGCAATATCCGCTGCGCAACATCAGTTATTAACTGATGTTACGCAGCCGAGGTTTTTTGGTAAGGCGGTCTCGCCGAGACTGTCGGTGCAAGCCGGAGGCTTGCCAGAACTTAGCCGGTGGTTGACGGAGCGCGACAGCGCGGAGATGGCATCGCCGCAAGCGATGGCTCGAAGGACTGGCCATGCCCGCCCGCTTTAGCGGGCGGGCATGGCCACAACGAGGCTTGGCGCGCGACACCACCGGAAATTGGTTTATGGGAAAACCGCATCCCGGAGGGATGCCAGAGGCGCGTACCATGTGTTTCTGGCATCCCTCCGGGATGCGGTGATTTTTATGTTGGGTTCCGGTGGTGTCGGTCGCGTTGCGACCTCAACCACCGGCTTATATCTGGCAAACCTCCGGCTTG
>JAISGL010000077.1 GCA_031263125.1 Opitutaceae bacterium
CCGTCCACGGGCAAGATGCCCGTGCTACTCGATCCGGCGGCTTCGCCGTCAGCGGGCGGGACGCCCGCTCTACTCCAGAATTGGCGGCATGCCCTGTCCCGTTTTTGAGATGCGCCCCGTCAGTTAGTATCTGATGTTACGCGGACGGCAGATTTCGTAGGGCCTGACCTTGTGTCAGGCCGCAAATTACCAGCGCGGCATCCCACGCATGCGCGGCCTGACACAAGGTCAGGCCCTACGCACCGCGTCACATCAGTTAAATCACTTAAATCGATCCAACTCGACCCAAGCCGGGTGGCGCAAACGCCGCGCGAATGCCTTTCCTGGGAGCGCGGGCATCCCTGCCCGCGCGCCGCCCTGCAAACCGGCTCACTTTGGAGGCGAATTGGAAATAACCGCAAAAATCATCCCTTTGGACGATTTACGCCGGGGGCGGTTTTTTGATATTTTCACAATGTGATCCGATGAGCTTCCGCTCTTATGCGAAACCATCACACAACCTCCACCTCCCAGCCTCCACCTCCCAACCTCGCCTCCCAACCGCCTCCCAACCTCGCCTCCCAGCCTCACCTCCCAACCGCCACCCTCACTTCTCCTCCAATCCCACCTATGACAACACTACGCCTGCCTTTGTCCAAGACCGCCCGTCTGACTGCCCTGTTACTGTTCTGCTGCTGCACCCTGCCCGTGGCCCATGCCTTCGAGTGGGTCATTTCACCCACGGGTTCGACCGCGCTGCCCGTCGGAGGCAACACAACCGCAGGCTCCAATTTGATAAAAGACGGTGACATCATCACCCTGTACACGGACCCGACCAGCGGCGGACCGACAGGCCCCGCCGCCCTCGGCAATGCGCTGATCACCTACCAGGACAACGGCGCCCTCACCCCATTCCCCCCGAGCTTCACGATACGCTCGGGCGCCGGCCCCGACGATCCCGATTGGGACGGCACTTGGTACACCATCACCCATAAAAAATCACCGGCGCCGACTAACTTGACCAGGGCCATTTCCACCTTCTCCGGCAATTCCACCATTACCCTCGTCAACGTCATTTTTGCCGAAAACATCACGGCAAACGGCTCCGGCGCGGCGATCTTTTTCGCGGCGGGCAACGCGCAACTCACCGACATGACGACCCTCACCGGCACGGCGATTTTCAGGGGCAACGGCGGCAGCAACAGCGCCATGCTTGGCGGCGCCATCCACAACGCCGCGGGCCATTTCACGCTTTCCGGCTCGTTCATCTTCGACAGCAACTTCTCCGGGCGCGGTGGCGCGATCAACACCGCCGCCAACGCCGGCAACGATTACATCCGGGGCGACATCCTGTTTGTATCGAACACCACGCAAACCCTCGGAGGCGCGTTCAACTTCACACAGTATCTGGCGACCTCCACGGCTTTTTTTGACGGCAATATCCGGTTCATCGGCAACATGGCCAACAACGGCGGCGCCTTTGCCTCCAACATCGACGCAAACGCCAGCGCGTCCGCCGCGTGGGTGGTTTTTTCGGGCACGACCCTGTTCAAGGACAATGAGGCCACGGCAAACGGCGGCGCCATCCAGCAAGGCGCCCAGGGTCTGGTCATCGGTGGCAACACCACCTTTGACGGCAACAAGGCCGGCGGCCTCGGCGGGGCCATCTACCAGTTCAACAACAAAAGCGGCGTGCAGGTTGCGGGCGGCGCCTTCGTCACCCTCGACGCCACGACCGGCGACATTCTTTTCCAAAACAATCTCCATAACACGGCCATGTCCCCCGACGAACACAACGCCATGGTGCTCTATTCCGGAAACGCCTATGTGGACGGCGGCACGACGACCGTCACGCTCAATGCCACCGGCGGCAACGTCATCTATTTCCACGACCCCATCGCCGTCTCCGACACGAACGACTACGGCGCGCAGCAAGCCTACGTCAACGTCACGCAGACCGGCGACGGCACCGTTTTGTTTGACACCTACCAAAGCGTCATCACCCACACGACCACCCTTCAATCGGGCACTTTCCTCCTCACCAACCGCGCCGTCTACGGCGCCTCCAACGACAAAGGCTGGTTCCAAATCGAGGACGGCGCCACGGTTGCCGGAAACGGCACGGTGCAGGCCGGTGTCATCGGCTTCGCCGACGGCGCGCGCGTCAACGTGACCGCCGGCGGCACCCTCTCGCTCCTCGCGACCACATTCACCGGCACGGGTCTGCGCATTTCAGGCCACGGCACGATTGACGGCGCCGGCGGGCCGCCCATCCCCGCCTCGCTGGTAAGCGTCGGCTCCACCGTCTCGGAAATCCCCGGCGCGTCCGTCGGCGCCAACACCGCGCAAACACTCACCTTCGCCGCCTCGGCGCCCCTCGCGCTCGAAACCGGCGGCACCCTCGCCTTCGACATGTTTGGCGGCACAACGTCCGATCATCTTTATGCCGACGCGCTCACTTTCACCTCCGGCTCCGCCTTCATCAACCTCACCGGCATGTCGGGCACCTACAACATTCTCACCACGCTCAGCTCCACCTTTGCCCCGGGCGATTTCACCATCCTCATCAACGGCTACATCCCCACCCAGCGTTATGCCGCCACCCCCACGATCACACCCTTCGACGTCGCGGGCAGCGAACTCAGCGTCGAATACGCGACAAAAAACATCAACATCGCCTGGACGGGCGCCGCGCAGGGCGGCATCTGGAGAAACGTGCAAACCAGCGACTCCAACTGGACGGACAACGACGCCATCGCCCCCGAGCTGTTCTTCCTGGACGGCGACGGCGTCCTCTTCGACGACACCGCGGCATCCAGGGATGTCTCCATCGATGCCGCCGGCGTGGTGGCGACATCGATGACCGTGGCCATCACCACCGGCAACAACTACACCTTTGCGGGATCGGGCGGCATCCGCATCAGCAGCACCTTTGCCTTTGCCGGCACGGACGTGACACCCACCGGCAAACTCACCAAAAGCGGCGACGGCGCGCTCAACTTCACCAACACCGGCACGAACACCTTTGAGGACGGCATCGGGATTTCCGGCGGCGCCATCGGCTTCACCCGCGCCGCCCAGCTCGGCGACGGCGGCAACGGCATCCACTTCACCGGTGACGCCACGCTCCGCGCCAACGCCGCCGGCATCACCCTCGCAAACACCCTCGACGTCGACGCCGGAAAAACCGCCACGCTCGACACCGCCGCAAACACGCTCACCTATGCCGGCATCTTCAATCTCAACAACACCGGCACTCTCGCCAAGACAGGCGCCGGCACACTCCGCCTCACCGCCGACAACTCCGCCAGCACCGGCGGGACAGTCGTCAGGCAAGGCACGCTCACGCTCGACGGCGCCGATGCCAAAATCGGCGGCAACATCGACATCGCCGCCGGCGCGACCCTCGCGGGCAGCGGCTCGGCGACTGGCACGGTCAACGCCGGCCCCGGCGCATTCATCGCGCCCGGCGCCTCCAGCCTCACGACGCCCGTCACGCTCAACCTCAACAACCTCAACCTCGATTCCTCCATCCTGAGCTTCAACCTCTTCTCCACCGGCTCCAACGACACCATCAACCTCGCCGGCGCCCTCACGCTGGCCGGTACCAACAAAATCAACATCAGCCTGTTCCAGGCCGGCGTCTACAACCTCGGCAACCTCGACGCGCTCGCCGGCGTGGAAGTCACCATTGCGGGCATCGCCCAGGTCGCCGGCGCCCGCCAGACTGCCGCCGTCGTTGCCGATGGCGGCAACCTCCTGCTCCAAACCGGCGCGGACATATCGCGCGTCCTTCGCTGGACAGGCGCGACCAGCGGCACATGGATTTCATCCGACTCCAACTGGACCGACGGCGGCCCGACCACGCTTTACGCCGGAGGCGACCGCGTCATTTTTGACGACACCGCCCCCGCCGCCTCCCCGCACGACATCGACATCGCCGGCACCGGCCTGATGGTTTCCGACATGTTTGTGCAAGGCACATCCAGTTACTCTTTCTCCGGCGCCGGCATCACCGCCGATCCCGCCAGCATCATATCGGGAGCAGTCATCACCACCGGCTCCGGCAGACTTATAAAGGAAGGCAGCGGCACGCTCGCCTTCACCAACGCCGCCAACAATTTCCTCGGCGGCATCGAAATCGACGGCGGCGCGATTACCTTCACGGACGTCGCCCAGCTCGGCGGCGGCGACATCCTCTTCGGCGGCGACGCCGCGCTCGTCTCGCTCACCGGCGCGCAAACGCTCGCCAGCAACATCACGGTCGCCGCGGGCAAGACCGGCGTCATCGACGCCGGCGCAGGCGATATCGCGCTCTCCGGTTTGCTCGCCGCCGCCGGCGGATCGGGCACGCTCGCCAAACTCGGATCGGGCATGCTCGCGCTCGCAGCGGACAACACCGCCGGCGCGGAAAATCTCGTGCTCAATATCGCCGAAGGTTCCCTCCTGCTTGACAACGTCACATTCGCCGGCGCGGTTGACCTTGGCGAAAACACGACGTTCATCGGCGCCGGCGACGCCGGCACAGTCGGCGCGATGCGCGCGGCCGCCGGTTCCACGGTGCAGGTCAACGCCGGCGAATTGAATATCGGCAGTCTCCAGCTCGCCGGCGGTTCCACGCTCATCCGATCAGACACCGGGGCAGGCGTGCTTTCCAGCGCGGCCACGCTCGACGGTCTCGTTTCCGCCAGCATCACCGGCGGCACACTCGCGTTCAACGGCTCTATCAACGGCGCGGGCGGCTTCCTCAAGACCGGCGACGGCGAATTGCAGCTCTCCGGCGCCGCCGCGCTCGGCAACACCGGCGTCACGCAAATCGACCAGGGCGCCGTGCGCATCACCGGCATATCCGGCGTCACCGCCCCCACCATTACCGAAAGTGACACCATTCCCGGCATCAACATCGCCGGCACCGTTTCGCAAAATATCATGCTCAACGGCGGCGACCTCATCTTGTCTTCCGGCACGGGTGCTGACGAGGCCACCGCCAACAACTGGTCCGGCCTGCGCCTCATCCAGGGCGCCGACTCCGCCGCGAGCACGATATCCGGCGGCAACGAAATCATCCACGTGGGCAGCGGCACGCAGGAGTACGCCATTCTCCAAGGCATCCACGTCGCCGTGAACGCCGGCAACGACACCGCCGTCCTGGGCAACACCGCCAACAATTTCACCGGCATCGTCCGCGTCGACAGCGGCACGCTCCAGGTCACCGACACCCTGCAACTCGGCGCGTTCGGCGCCGCGACCACCGCCAAGGTCGCCCTCAACGGCGGCGCGCTCCAGATCAGCGGCACCATCAACACCACCCGCGCCATCGAGCTTCGCGCCGACGCCACCGTGACGGTTGACGACGACGCAAACTCCCAGTGGAGCGCCATCACCAAACCCGCGGCCTACCCCGCGGCCAGCTTCACCAAGGCCGGCTCCGGCACGCTCACCATCGCCGGCAACAATCAGGCCACCGGCATGACCGTCGCCGAAGGCCGCTATGTCGCGTTTACGGGCAACAGCGTGAACACGAGCGCCACGGTCAGCGTCAGCAGCGGCGCGACATTCGAGTTCAGCGCCACCACCACCGCGAACGGCGGCACGATGGGCTACGTCGGAGGCCAGCTCTTCGCGAACTCCAGCGCAGGCACGGTGAGCGCCCCCGTTGTTGGCAGCGGCACGTTGGAAATCACCAGGGGCAGACTCGTCTTCACCTCGCCCAACACGACCATTGCAAACATCAACATCACGGGCACGGACTCAGCCGTGGTTATCAACAACAACCGCCCCGTGGCCGACTTCTCCCCCAACGGCGCGATCACCGTTGACCAAGGCGCCCTGATTCTCGCCTCGACCGGCCACAACATCGGCAACGTCGTGCTCAAGGACGGCGCCTCGCTCTCCTTCCTGATGCAGGGCACGCTGGTGGCGGCGCAGGTGACGGAGACCGGCACCATCCCCGCCTACTTCACGACCAACGGCCAGGGCTTCAAGACCGCCACGCTCGCCTCGCTCACCGCCACGGGCACCGACGGCAACCTCAACTTCAACACCAACCTCGCCTTGGGCCGCGCCGATCATCTCACGGTCAGCGCCCCGGTTTCGGGCGACTTTGTCATCGGCGTCAACAACCACGGCGTCCTCCCCGAAACATATGCCGCGCCCCTCACGCTCCTCACCGCGCCTGACGCCAGCGACGCCACCTTCCACACGCCTCCCGACATTGATGTCGGCCTCTATAAATATGCCGTCACCACGCAAACCGGCGACGGCAAAATCGGCATTGTTGTCACCGGCACCGGAGCCATGAGCAACTCCGCCTCGCTCATCAACACCATGGCGGGCGCGCTCCCCCTCAGCTGGTTCGCCGAACTCAACAGCGTCACGCAGCGCATGGGCGAGCTGCACATGGAAACCCGCATCGACGAAGCCGGTCTCGCCACGTGGGTGCGCGGTTATGGACAGGCGTTGGAGTTCAACCGCAAAGTCAACGGCACGCCGTTCGACGAACGCCAGTTCGCCGTCGAGGGCGGCGCCGACTACAAATTCGGAGGCACGCCGCACAACATCTACGCCGGCGTTTTCTTCGGCTACGGCGAAAGCGAGCGCGACTATAACGTCGCCGGCGAGGGCCGCAACGAAAGCGTCTTTGGCGGCCTCTACGAAACCGTCAGCACAAAAAACGGCTGGTACCTCGACGGCGTGATCAAGCTCAACGGCTTCAAGAACACGTTCACCGCCGTCTCCCCGACGGGCGAAACCATGACGGGCGAATACCACAACTGGGCGGCCGGCGGCTCGCTCGAATTTGGCAAATACTGCGACGTCGGCTTCGGCTGGTATCTCGAACCGCAAATCCAGGGCGCGATCACCGCCATCATGGATTCGCATTACGTGACCAGCAGCGGCATGCAGGTCGAGCTTCGCTCCGGCACCACCACGCAAGGCCGCGTCGGTTTTATGTTCGGACGCATCTTCCAAACCGGCGCCAACGGTCTCCTCCACGTTTATATCAAAGGCCACGCCGTGGCGCAGTGGACAACCAACGGCCAGATTTACGTCGTCACCCCGCACGGCGAGCACAAGCGTTACACGCCCACAATCAAGGGCGACCGCCTCGAAGTCGGCGCGGGCATCGCATGGCGCGCCTCCCGGCGCATGCAATATTTCTTCGATTTTGAAACCGCCGACGCCGATTATTATATAAAACCCTGGGGCGTGAATTTCGGCATCCGTTGCAGTTGGTAAACCGCCCCCAAGGCCAGCGCATATTCCCGTCACACTTAGCACTTAGCCCGTTAGCCCGGCAACCCTTCCCATGTGTCCCTGCATCGACAAAATCCCATGCCGCGTAACTGACGCAGCTGTAGGGCCTGACCTTGTGTCAGGCCGCAAATTACCTGTGAGCCTCTTGCGCGAGCGCGGCCTGACACAAGGTCAGGCCCTACGGCGGCACGCATGGCGGCGGGGGCACGTAGGGCGCGACCTTGTGTCGCGCCGCGCATGGCTCCTGTTGACCGGCATGATCATAAGCGGCGTCCTTGGCGCACAGGCCGTCGCTCCCGTTTCATTGGAGGAAACCGGTGATTCATCCCCGCCGGTGAAGGTGGAAACGTCAGCCCGGTCAGCTCCCGCGAAACCCGCCGAAAAAGTGGACGACGAAATCGTCGAACTCTCCCCATTCGTTGTGCAGGCGGGTGATGACGACGGCTACCAGGCCGCCAACACCACCAGCGGCAGCCGCCTGAACACCTCCCTCAAGGACACCCCCGCGTCCATCTCGCCCTTCACCGAGGAGTTTCTCAGCGACGTCGGCGCGACCTCCGTCGAGGACATGCTCGCCTACACGGGAAACTCTGAAGGCGAATTTGAGGACGGCTCCGGCTTCAACGACTCGGCCTCCCGCTGGGCCAACACCACCAGCGGCCGCTTCCGCATACGCGGCATGAGCGGAAGCTCCTCGCGCGATTTCGTCAACAGCTCCATCCCCAACGACACCTACAACATTGATCGCGCCGAGGTGGCCAGCGGCCCCAATTCCATCCTCTTCGGCCTGGGGTCGCAGGGCGGCACCGTCCTCCTCTCATCAAAACGCGCCAACACGAGACGAAACACCTTTCGCGTCAAAAACATCATGGGCACCTGGGACGGCTTCAGCACCTTGCCCTACGAACGCCTCGAAGCCGACGCAAACCTCGTGCTCATTCCCAGGAAACTCGCGTTCCGCCTGATGGCGCTTTATCAAAACTCGGGCAGTTGGATGCGCTATTGGGTCAACGATCAAAAACGCATCTCCCCGGCGCTGACCATAAAACCCTCCAAAAACACCACCATCCATCTCAACTACGAGCGCGGTGTTGTCGACGGCAGCACGCGTTTGAACTGGCCCGCCTACGATTCCGTCTCCGGCTGGCTCGCCGCAGGCCGCCCCCTCGTCAGCAGCCTGACCGCGCCCGTGCTCGGCGCCGCCCCCGCCGGCATGGTCCTGCTCGCTCCGGATAACAACAACGTTGACCACTACGTCTTTAACGAAAACGACGGCACCGTTAATAATTACCGCCAGGCCTATGCGGGCGCCAGCCTTCATCCGGACTCAAATAATACAGTCCTCGCATCGCCCTCGCTCCTGTCCTACCGCGTCAGCACGCTCGGGCCGGGATCGCAGCGCAACCAGACCTTTGAAAGCTGGTCCGCCATCGTCGATCAGCGCGTCGGCGCCTTTGACTTCGAACTCGG
Source organism: Opitutaceae bacterium (assembly GCA_031263125.1). Taxonomy (GTDB): domain Bacteria; phylum Verrucomicrobiota; class Verrucomicrobiia; order Opitutales; family Opitutaceae; genus Ereboglobus. The sequence goes on from JAISGL010000077.1 coordinate 8,707, forward strand.
TTATTATCATAATCACAACGACTCGCAGGTTCTCACGGCCAGCGGCGCCGACGGACGCAGCAGCGGCCTCACCGCCGATCCCAATGTTTATATATCAATGCCGGTCTGGAGTTCGCCATCCGATAAAGTCCCCAATCCCCGCGCCGGCCAGCTCTACATGGAGGAACAATGGTACAAAAACACCTTTGATGATACAAACAACGTCATCCGCCTCACCATATCCAGTGATATCCAACCCGGCAAAGCGTGGGGACGCCACCGCCTGATGGGCCTTGTCGAACACGCGAAGAACGAAAGCGTCTTTATACAAAAAAATGAAATCTGGGCCGACGACAATAATGTTGTCATCAACTATAATCCCAACAGCCCCACGCCCGAAGGCAACCAGAACAGCGTCTGGCGCCGCCGCTACATCACCGAGGGCGATTTCAACACGTATTACGCGGGCGACGGACGCATCCCGACCCCTACCTTCGTCGCGGGCGACAAAACCTACCACGGCACTTTTGTCACCCGCAAAAACGCCAGCTATCACACCACGCAGGAGACCAGCTCCTACGCGCTGGCCATCCAAAGTTACTGGTTCAAAAACAGGCTGATCACCACCCTCGGCGCGCGCATCGACAACCTCAAATTCACCAACGAAAAACAAGCCCGCATCCTCGATCCGAACGACCCGCGAATACTCAGCGGCGACAAAGTGCTCGGCGAAATGGCATTTTCCGGCGAATATAAAAAAGACAAGTACAAACCCTCCACCTATGCGGCCGGCGCGGTTTGGCACCTCTCGAAACATTTTTCCCTGTTCGGCAATTACAGCACCAACATCGGCCCTCCGCGCTTTGACCGCAACGTGCTGCCCTATGGCGACATCGCGCAGGCCCCCAAGGGCAAAACGACGGAGGAGGGCATCCTCGTTGACTTCCTCGGCAACGACAAAATCTTCCTCCGCATCACCCGCTTCGACACCCGCCAGCTGGGCGACAACCCCATCATCCCGGGCAGCACTGATGCCATAAACTCCGCCCCGCTCGGCAACACGGATGTCATAACCATAAGCACCGCCCTGCATGACGCCGGCCTCATCACCGACGAACAATATCAATGGGAAGCCGTCGATTTTTCGTTCAATTCAGCCTGCCTGAACACCTATACAAAAGGCTGGGAATTCAGCCTCATCGCCAATCCCACAAAAAGAATAACATTCTCCGCGGCGGCCTCCTATAGCGATCGCAACCGCTACGACGTATTCTCGGAAGGCTTTGCCTACTTCGGTCAAAAGTTCCCGGAATGGTTTGCCCTTGCCAATGCGATGCCGGAAAGCGAACAAAAACAAACACTCCTCGACCTCCTCAATGATGAGAAGGTCATTGTTGATGGAAAACTCCAGAGTATCGTTAATAATAACAGCGGCCAGATGGGGTCGCGCATGTGGAAAGTCGTTATAAACACCCGCTACAGGTTTCCGGACAACTTCCTGAAAGGCTTCGCCATCGGTGGCGCCATGCGTTATCAAAGCGGCCCCGTCATCGCTTGGAACAACACAACGAAGCAAAAGACCATCGGCCAGCAAACGCTCTTCTTCGATGCCTTCATAACCTACAGGCGCAAGATTCTGCGCGGAAAGTCCGGCATGACCATTCAGCTCAACATCAGGAATCTGACCAACAGCGACACCGTGACCATGGGCCGGCTCGCCTCCGGGGCCGACGACGGAGACACCCACCGCGTTTATCTCAACGAACCCCGCAATATCCGGCTCACCACCACCTTCGATTTTTAATAAATATGGTCAGGGTAAACTTCAGCAACATCCCCTCACATGCAAACCACACACCCGCACAATAAAAAATGGATACTGTTTCCAGGCGCACTGCTGCTTTCAGCCGCGCTTGTCGCCCAGCAAGTCGCTCAACCTTCGCTCGAGGACGCGGCCGCTCCACCCGCGCCCCCGATAAAGGTCGAAACCACACCCCGCCCGGCGCTCCCGGCCACATCCGGGACGGACGACGATGACATTGTCGAGATGTCCGTCTTCGAGGTGAACGCCGGGAAGGACGACGGCTACTCCGCCGCCAACTCAACCAGCGGCTCCCGTGTCAACACACCTCTCAGGGACCTCGCCGCCTCCATCTCCGCCTTCACGCCGGAATTTCTGGATGACATCGCCGCCAGCACCATCGACGACATCCTCAGCTACGCCGGCAACGTCGAGCTTGAATTTGAGGATGCCACCAACGGCTTTAACAACAACGAAACCCGCCGGGCCGGCAACAACAACGAACGCTTCCGTGTCCGCGGCATCGCCGCCGCCGTGCTGGTTGACGGCGTCAAGACCGCCGTTCCCATTGATGCATATAACATGGGCCGCGTTGAAATTGCCAGCGGCGCCAATTCCATCCTTTTCGGCATTGGCGCCCAGGGCGGCGTCGTCACCTGGGCCACCAATCGCGCCAACGCGCGTCGCAACAGGCTCATCATAAGAAACACCATCGGCACTTGGAGCAGCCCCGCCGTTGACGGCATCCCCAACGAACGTCTTCTGCTGGACTATAATGTCGTCCTCATTTCCAAAAAAATGGCCTTTCGCCTCAATGGCCTCTATCAAAACAACGGAAGCTGGCGCTACCGCCAGTTCAACGACGACAAACGCCTCGCCCCCTCCTTCATGGTGAAACCTTTCAAAAACACCACCATCCACCTCAGCTATGAAAGCGGACGCCTCCAAAACGCCACCTCACGCTCCTTCAACAGCTACGACGGCTACTCTGCCTGGGATGCGGCCGGGCGCCCCGTAATGGACGGCTTTGGTTCAGCCTATGCCGTCCCCGGCACCTCCCAGATCAACTCCGGCGGCAACAACCCCAATTATATTTACGTGGACAACAACAGTACAATCTATGATTTCCGCCAGGCCTACCAGGCCGTGCAGAGTGGGTCCGGCGACGTCGCTCTCGATCCCGGCATCTCCTCCTTTTATTACAGCACCGTCGGGCCTGGCGGCGTGCGCGACCAGAAATTCCACGACTACTCGTTCATCATCGAGCAGACCATCGGCAAGTTCAACTTGCAGCTTCAATACACCCACAACCAAAACGACTCCAGCGCCGTGGCCCCCGGCAATATCCGCTCTGTAATAAAGGGCGACCCCAATCTCTATCTCTCCTCCGTCAACTGGGCCACTGCCACCGGCGCCACCCTGACCAACCCTTATGCCGGCCAGCTCTACATGCAAGCCAACTGGAACCGCAACGTCAGATTTGAGAAAAACGACGCCCTCATCCTCACCGGCGAATACACACTCAACCTCAAAAAATACGGACGTCACCGCATCATCGGCCTCCTCCAATATGCAAAAAACGAACTCAGCAGAAACATCTATGACGAAATCCTCGTCGACGACAACCAGGTTGCCATCAACAATCCCACCGATCCCCTCAATTCGTATAACAATCTCATCCGCCGCAACTATCTCAACGAGGGGGATTTCACCACCTACTACGACGGCGCCTACTCTGGCCCCGTCTCCGGGATTGTCATAGGCGACAAAACCTACCACAGCGCCTGGGTCTCGGAAGACTCGGTCGAGGCTCATACAAAAGCATCAATCAAATCATACATGCTCGCCGTCCAAAGTTACTTGTTCCGCGGCAGGCTCGCCACCACCATCGGGGCGCGCATCGACGAAGTCTCCTTCAAGATGGAACAACCCGGCATAATCGACAACCCCAACGATCCCCGCATCCTCGACAAAAGCCGCGTCCTCTACGACACCTGCCTCGACGGCACCTATGGTCCCTCCTACAGCATGCAACCCTTCACCTTCAGCGCCGGCGCCGTCTATCACACGCCTTTGTTCTCCGACCGCTTTTCACTCACCGCCAACTACAGTACAAACCGCGGCATGCCCTATCTCGACAGCCGCACCGTCCTGCCCACGGGCGGGATTCCCCCGCTCACCGAAGGCAGGACCTTCGACTACGGCATCAGGGCCGACATTTTTGGCAACAACAAGCTCGTCGCCAGGCTCGTGCGATTCGACACCCAGCAGATGGGTGACGCCACCATCACCCCCAATGGCATCGGCAACGCCAGCAACGACGCCCTCGGCAGCACCAATCTCTATCGTATCTATGACGCCATGTTTTTCCTCTATCCCACCAGCCTCAATGGCGGCACCAAGCAGGCCAACTGGGGCAAGGCTCCGGCAGGCGGCTGGCTCCCCGGCACCGGCCCCGGCATGGGTCCCATGCCCGCCGGCATGTATGCCGTCGTTCCCGCATCCGGCAGGTATCCCTACGGCACACCGCCCCAATATAATGCCGCCATGGTTGACGTGCAATCACGGGGCTTTGAATTTTCGCTCGCGGGCAGACCTGGCAAAAACATGGAAATCCGCTGGGAGTTTTCATACTCCGACCGCAACCGCGAAAAGATATTCCAGGAGATAATCGATTATTATAGCGCCAGCATCGCCGCATGGATGGACATGGCGGACCCCGCCAAAAACGGAGGCACCACCTATCATGTCACAACCGACACGGCGGGAACCACGCAGGTGACGCTTCAGGATTTTATATGGGATCAATTATACGGCCAGCCGCAGCTGAACGGCGACTGCCTCTACGGCGGCACCACCAGTGTCAGGAAAGGTCTCTCCAACAACCTCTACAACCAAACAGGCCGCCTCGGCGCCCGCCCGTGGAAAACCAACCTTTCCATTCGTTATAATTTTCCCAGAAACACTTTCCTGAAGGGCTTCACCGTGTGGGCCGCCGTGCGTTATCAATCCCCCAACTATTATCCATCCGCCGACAATGTGAATCCCAACAATGCGGATGGCTCGCTTCTTCTCACCGATGTGCCCCCGCAAACTGATACTCAGTTTGCTTTTGACCCCGATGCCTATTACGGCAGGGATATGAGCAAAGGCGCCGCGAATACCTATGTTGACGGCATGATACGCTACACACGCAAAATATTCAAAGGTCGCGCAACCATGAGCATCCAGCTTAATGTTGCAAATATCTTCGATGCAAACAATGCGGGCGTGGGCCGCCGCAATGCCGACGGCACATTAGCCCGCACCTATACAATCACTCCCCGGCAGTTCCGCCTTACCACGACCTTCGATTTCTGATACATCCGCTTCCAAAACAATCCGCCACGCACCCGCCTCACACGCCACACACCGACGCTCACACCATGAAGTTTCCATTCCTCCTCACCGGCGCCGCCGCCTGCCTGCCCGTTGCGACTCTCCACGCCGCCACCGCTCCCGCCACCGCCAGTCCAAACAATACAAAGCCCCCCAACCTCGTCCTCATCATCGCCGACGATTGCACCCGGCATGACACCGAACTCTACGGCGGGCAGGCCAGGACGCCCAACATGATGCGCCTCGCCCGCGAGGGCATGACCTTCTCGAAATGTTATCAAGCCGCCCCCGTTTGCTCTCCCACGCGGCACGCCCTCATGACGGCCAAATATCCCGTGAAAACCGGCGCGTATCCAAACCACACCTTTGTCAAAAAAGGCATCACCAGTTGGGCGAAATGGTTTCAGGATGCCGGCTGGCGCGCGGGTCTTTCCGGGAAAAAACATGTCAATCCGGTCAGTACTTTCTGCTTCGAACACGTCATGCCCAAAAACATCGCCAGGGACGACCAGAAAGAGCGCAATCCCGACTTCGGCGCCGTGGATGTTTTTCTCCGCGATTGCGTGAAAAAAAACGAATCCTTCGGCCTCTTCATTTGTTCCACCGAACCGCATTCGCCGTGGAACAAAGGCGACGCGTCAAAATATCCCCCCGCCCGGCTCAAGCTGCCCCCGATTTTTGTGGATACGCCCAAAACCCGCGACGCCTATTCGCGATACCTCGCCGAAATCACCTACTTCGACGCGCAGGTCGGCGAAATGCTCGCGCTCCTCGACAAACACAAACTCGCCGGCAACACATTGGTCATCGTCCTCACCGAGCAAGGGAACGGCTTCCCTTTCGCGAAATGGACTTGTTACGATGCCGGCGTTGGCAGCGGCTGCGTCATCCGCTGGCCCGGCCATGTCAAACCCGGAAGCGCCACCGACGCGCTTGTTGAATATGTCGACATGATTCCGACATTCTGCGATGCCGCCGGTATCAAGACGCCGGACGACCTCGACGGGCGCTCGTTCCTGCCGCTGCTCGAAGGCAAAACGGACAAACACAAGGATTATGTCTTTTCGATACAAACATCGCGCGGCATCTTTGCCGGTCCCGACTATTATGGCATCCGCACGGTGCGCGACGAACGTTATCGTTATATACTCAACCTCACGCCCAAGGCGACTTTCAAAAACACAGCGATAAAAACCCCTTGGTACAAGGAATGGACAGCCGCCGCGCGCGCGGGCGACGCACATGCCGGGCAGCTCACAAAACGCTACCAGCACCGCCCCGCCGAGGAACTCTACGATTGTGAAAAAGACCCCTGGAACACGCACAACCTCATTGACGATCCCGCGCTCAAGGAGCGGACGGCAAACCTGCGCAAGCAACTCGCCGCATGGATGAAAGACCAGGGCGACAAAGGCCAGGCCACCGAAATGGCGGCAACGCGGCATCTCTGGAAAAATGCCGGCGGCAACGGCGGCGAAGATTGATATTATTATCTGATGTTACGCGAAAGCCAGTTTTTTGTAGGGCCTGACCTTGTGTCAGGCCGCGCACGCATGGGAGGCCACGCAGGTAATTCGCGGCCTGACACAAGGTCAGGCCCTACGGCACGCATGGCGGCAGGGGCACGTAGGGCGCGACCTTGTGTCGCGCCGCGTATGGCGGCGGGGGCGCGATTGGCGGAAACGTCACGCATGGCGGCAGGCGCTGCGCCAAGGGACGCCTGTGGACGTTCGCGGCCTGACACAAGGTCAGGCCCTACGCGCCACGTAACATCAGTTATTATGATGACAACTGATATTACACGGCAGCCAGCTTTAGGTAGGGCGGTCTCGCCGAGACCGCCGAAGCAAGCCGGAGTCTCGCCGAAGCAAGCCGGAGGCTTGCCAGAAATTAGCCGGTGGTTAAGCGAGGCTTTGCGAGCGACACCACCGGATATCATCACAAACAATAACCGCATCCCGGAGGGCTGCCAGAAATCCATGTCACACGCCTCTGGCATCCCTCCGGGATGCGGTGCTTTTTATGTTGGGTTCCGGTGGTGTCGGTCGCGTTGCGACCTCAACCACCGGCTTATATCTGGCAAGCCTCCGGCTTGCTCCGGCGGTCTCGGCGAGACCGCCCTGCCAAAAAAACCTCTTCCGCATAACATCAGATGATAAAACAAAGATGATAAAACAATATTCACACAAAAGCGCCTGTGCAACCGGTCCGCGGCCCGCCCGGAAACTTTGCCGCCTTGCCGTATATTATGCGGCGCTGTCCTTCTTTGCCATTGCGCTTCCGCTCTGCGCGCAAGACGCCAAAAACAAATCCGGCGGCGCTGGCAATGCCAGGGAACTCAAGGCGGCCCAAAAACCCAAGTCCGACACATGGGCCTTCTCGTTTCTCCCCGCCGGACTCCAGCGCAACCCGCAAGTCGATTTTACCATAATCACTGAAATGACCGCGGACGGCAAAAAACTGTCACCGCCGTCGTTTGAAAACCCGGTGTATTATATTTCGCATTCAGTCGGCCAGCACGACGTGGGCGACAGTTACGGCGGGACAAAACCGATCCATTACAAATATCTGGAGGATCAGCTCAACCGCGCCCTTGCCTCCAATGGCTACCGCCTTGCCGGCGCGGAACACCCGGCCACCCAGGTGCTCTTCATAGCCTGGGGCATGCATAACAGGGTCGTGGCAGCCGAGGACATGGACGACGGCGGCGGCGAGGGCGAGGGCGAAGGTTCCGATGATGCCGGTGACGAGCGTCACTATGTTGTGGATTCGGAAGACATACAAAACCTCCTCTCGCGCGCAAAAGTCGTGGGCGGGCAGAAATTCGCGGACGAATTTGCCGGCGCGCTTTCCGATCAGCTTGATTGGACCACCAATCTCCGCGCCAAGGGTCCGCTCAGCCGCTTCGCCGAGCGCGATGACCTCACTGAAACGCTCGTGGAGCAAATTTTCGATGATTGTTATTATCTCCTCGTCACGTCTTTCGAGGTGGAGGCTCTCAAGCGCAACGAGAAAAAAATCCTCTGGACGACAAAAATATCAACGACCGCGCGCGGCATTTCCTTCGAGGCGACGATTCCCAACATGATTGAAAACGGCGCCTATTATTTTGGCCGCGAAATGACCGTGCCCGACATCGTCAGAAAACGCGCCAGCAAAAAAGGCACGGTTGAAATCGGCGAGGCAACGGTGCAGGAATATTACATGCCCGGCACGGCGATTCCCTCCGGCACGACTTCACCCTCGACCAGCGGCTCCTCAGCCGGCAAACCTTGATAATCCATTGATAAACACATCCCATGAAACATAAATATCGCAACGCCTTCACCGGCGCGCTCCTCAGCATCACCACCGCGGCCTCACTCGCCGCGGCGCAACCGGTCATTACCATGACATCATTCGGCACACTGCCCGACGGGCGCTCCGCCCAGCTCTACACACTCGCCAACTCCCAGGGCGCGAAAGTGTCCATCACCAACTACGGCGGCATCGTCACGCACATCATTGTGCCCGACCGCGAGGGCCGCATGGCCGACGTCGCGCTTGGTTACGATATGGTTGAAAAATACGTTGCCGGCTCGCCCTATTTCGGGGCGCTCATCGGACGTTACGGCAATCGCATCGCCGGCGGAAAATTCACCCTCGATGGCAAAACCTACACACTCCCCACCAACGATGTTCCGGGCGGTGTCCCCTGTTCGCTCCACGGCGGCAAGACCGGCTTCGACAAAGTCCTCTGGGACGCCACCCCGCTCCTCGCCAGTGATGCCGCCGGCCTCAAACTCCGCCACCTCAGCAAGGACGGCGAGGAAGGCTACCCCGGCAATCTCGACGTGACTGTCACGTATTGGTTTAACAACAAAAACGAACTGCGCATCGAATACAGCGCGACCACCGACAAAGCCACCCCGGTCAACCTCACCAACCACTCCTATTTCAACCTCGCCGGCGAAGGCGCCGGCACGATTCTTGATCACATCCTTACGCTCAATGCCTCCAATTACACACCGGTTGACAAGGGCCTGATCCCCACCGGAAAAGTCACTCCCGTGTCAGGCACCCCGTTCGACTTTACCACGCCGCATGCCATCGGGGAGCGCGTGAATACTGTCGATGAGCAACTCAAGTTTGGCGGCGGTTACGACCACAACTTTGTGCTCGATCGCACAGGCAAGGGACTCGTCAAGGCCGCCGAGGTTTACGAACCCGTATCGGGCCGCGTGATGGAAATCCTCACTGAGGAACCCGCGATTCAATTTTATTGTGGCAACTTTCTCGACGGCACGAATGTCGGCAAAAGCAACTGCCCCTACACGTATCGCACCGGCATCGCCCTGGAGACGCAGCACTCGCCCGACTCGCCAAACCAACCGGCGTTCCCAAGCACAATCCTCCGCCCCGGCCAGCGCTACGAAACCGCAACCCTATATCGCTTCTCCGCCCGCTAGAACAGAGAGCACAGCGCGGCGAAGCCGCAACCAAAGGAACAGGCCCAAGCCAACAATCCAATTGCCACAAAAAACACAAAAAAAGCCTCTTCGCATATGACGTCTCCCGTGCGCTTATAAGCGCCGCGAACCGGTTTCCGGCAAAATATGATTTTGCAGGAAAGGAGACCGCAGCACCTATAGGCGCTCTGTTGATTACCGAAAGCACACAACGCCTTTTTGTCAGGCCACTCGCCAAACCTCGTAGAGTGTTTTTTGTGGCAATTGGTTTGTTGTTTTGGGTGAGTCGCGTCATAGGGAAATCATACGCAAAAAAATCAATGCTCAAGGTTAGTAGCACGGATTATCACGGATAAGAAAAAGACTGGTCGAGTGCCTGGTTTTATCCGTGTAAATCCGTGTAATCCGTGGTTAATTTATTGGTTTGGTTTTTAAACTGTTTTTCAAAGTGCCCTAAAGACGTTTTTCCTTAATTAAAATAACCATATTATTATTACTTTATTTCTAAACTTAAAAATTGATTTTTTTGCGTATGCTTTCCCTATGAGCCAACCCAATCCAAGCCAACTCACCACGGAGAACACCGGAGACACGGAGTCAAAAGCATTTCTCCGTGTTCTCCGTACCCTCCGTGGTGAATTAATAACTGATGTTACGCAGCGCGGCTCCGTAGGGCCTGACCTTGTGTCAGGCCGCGAATTACCAGTGTGGCTTCTCACGCATTCGCGGCCTGACACAAGGTCAGGCCCTGCAAAATCCGCTGGTCGCGTAACATCACTTAATAATCATTCCATCTTTGGTTGCGGCTTCACCGCGCCGGAATAGTTGACGTAATCTGGAATTGAGCGGCATGAATTTATCAAGATGCCGGCTCGCCCGGAATCCAGAACGTGGTCTGGCAAGTGAGCGGCTCAGGGGTGCCTTCGACGACAAGCTCAATCGTGCTCGAAATGGGATCGGGCAGCGGCACGGGCAAGTCACGCAAAAACAGGCGCTCCCCTTTTTGCTCAAACACCACGGGCGCGCCATCGGCGAGCCAGCGCGCGGCAATCACCTTGTTCTTCAATTCAGCCCAGCAAAGTTCGCGCCCTGTGCTGTTGCGAATATGCAGATAAACAAGGTTCCCGTTCACCGTCACGCGGCCCCAGTTGTTCCAGGTGAAGGGCGAGCGTCCGCAGCCGTGTATCGCCGCCCCGTTGCGCCGCATCCACGCGCCCGCCTCGCGCAATATGCGCGCCGACTCCTCCGGAATCGTGCCGTCGGGCCGCGGTCCGACATTGAGCAGCAGGTTGCCGCCACCGGCGGCGGTTTCGCAGAGCATCTTGACGACCTCGCGCGCGGATTTCCAATTCATGTCCCCCGCATGCCAGCCCCAGTTGTCATTGAGCGTCATGCATGCCTCCCAGCGAATTCCCCATTCTTTGGGTGGGTTGATGGCCTGCTCGGAAATGCGCACATGCCACGGCGCACCGTTGCGCTCGTTAATCAACATGCCCGGCTGGAGGCGCAGCATCTCCGCGTTGATTTCCGGCGACGCGAGATCGGATGGGATGCAGCCATCATACCAAAGATAGTCGATTTTTCCGTAGCCGGTCATCAGCTCGACCAGTTGTTCGCGATAATAAGCGATCATGCGCGCCCGCGCCTCGTTGGACTGCCAGTCGTTCACGCCCGGCCAGTCACGGAACCAAGGCCCCGGATAATCGGGATGACGCCAGTCCGCAGGCGAATAATAAAAACCGACCTTCAATCCCGCCGCGCGCGCCGCCTCGACAAACGGCTTGAGCAAATCGCGTTTCGGCCCGATGCGTCCCGCATGGAAATCGCCCGTTCGCGTCGGCCACAGCGCAAATCCGTCGTGGTGGCGCGTCGTAATGACCATGTATCCCATGCCCGCCTCCCTGGCGAGCGCCGCCCACGAGGCGGGATTGTAGTTTTCAGCATGGAAATTTTCCGCGTATAATCGCGAGTATTCATCAGCCGGGATGCGCTCGCGGTTGCGCGCCCACTCGCCGCGAGCGGCAACCGAGTAGGCGCCCCAGTGGATGAACATCCCGTAACGGGAATGATCAAACCAGGAATAATCCGGTGCAGGTGATTTCTGTTGTTTCATGATATGAAAAATCAAATATTATTATGTCAGCGATCGCGCCGTGCGCAAGGCAGCCAGCCGTTGGCGCGCATCCAGTCCGCGCAACGCGCGGTCCACGTGGCGGCGTTGCCGGCGCCAGTTTTCATTCCGAAACCGTGCGTGCCGTTTTGATACAAATGCATCTCGGCAGGAACGCCTTCGCGGCGGAGGGCAAGGTAAAAACGGATGCAGTTTTGCACGGACACTATTTTGTCGTCGCTGCCGGAAACAAGAAAGGCGGGCGGGGTGTCCGGGGTGATATGCTCGTCGGTTGAATAAAAGGCGATAAGCGCGTCGGACGGTTTTTTGCCAAGAAAGTTTTTGCGCGAGCCAAGGTGGCCGATGTCGTCGCGCATCGAGATGACGGGATAAACCAGCATGGCAAAATCCGGCCGCGCGCTGGTGGCGTCGGGCGGCGCGCCAGTCCTGCCCGCCTTGGTGTTGAAAAGCGTGGCGGCGCATGACGCGACATGCCCGCCGGCGGAGAACCCGAGCACGCCGATGCGATCCGCGCGCACGCCGAATTTATCCGCGCTGGCGCGGACGGTGCGGATGGCACGGAGCACATCCTGAAGCGGCGCCGGCGGGCCGTATTCCTTCATGCGATACTTGAGCACGAAGGCGGACACGCCGATGGAATTGAGCCATGCGGCGACATCGCGCCCCTCGTTTTGCATGGAAAGGCGGACATAACCGCCGCCCGGACATACGACGACGGCGGTGCTACCGGCATTGTTTCCCGAGGGATAAAATGCCATGGAGGGGTGATGGACAGCCGACGAATACAAAGGCGCGTCCTTGTCGGGCGCGGCGTCGGCGCGAAGGCCGGGCACACCCTCAGGCCAGAGCGGGATGACGGTGGGTTGGGCGGCGGCGAGGGCGGTCGAGAGCAGTGGCATGGCGGTGGCGGACAGAGAAGCCGCGCGGGGAGGCGGAGTTCAGAACTTATATCCGATGGTTGCGTGGTAGTTGTATTGCGTGTCGAAGCCGGCGTCGCGCTGGGCGGTCGCGCCAAACTGGAAAGTCCACCGGTGGTTGAGCGCGGCGGACATGCCGAGGGTGGCGCGGACGCCGCTGGCGCTCATCTCCGGCACGACCGCATCGACGGAGTAGCCTTCGAGCGACGTCCGCACTGTGCGCGAGTCGGCCCCGGACAGCAGGCAAATCCATGCCGCGTCGAGAAACAGATGAAACAGGGAATTTTGGTGATTCTGCGCAAACAAGGCTTTTTCCATACGCAGGCCAAGGCGCGATTGTATCAAATCCTCCTGTTGTTTTTCAACGGCCAGAGCCACGGTTGACGGCCCTTTTTCCTCAAAACGATTCATGGTCCAGTTCATCCAATGCATGGCGCCATACGGACGGAATGTGAAACTTCCAACATCGTGTCCATAGGCCAGCCATGCGCCAAGCCCGTTGCGGGAGCCGTCAATATCGGCGTAAACATAATCCGCCTGCCCCGTCTTTTGAACGGAACGTTTTGCATCGTAACTGTCGGAGCCGAACAGGGCCAGCCCGCCCAGGATGAGTTTTTTGTATTTCCAGGCCCCGAAAATGCCCACGGTGTAGCTGTTTGCCTTGGTTCTGGAGCCGTCATTGCCGTCAATATAATTGCCGTCACCAACGGTCAGCTCGGCGCCAATCATGAAGTTTTCACCAACAGACTTGGAGCCGCCAATTGTATAATAAGAGGTGTCCAGTTTTGCGCTTTCGGTGTCGAGGGTCGCCTCCGTTCTCGAGGCGCTGTATTCATAATTGGAATACAGGCTGAACATGTCCCTGAAGGGCTGCATGAACGCCAGGCCGACGCGGTTCCCGACGCCCTCGGCCAGCGTGTTCATCCCCGCCACGGCGGCTTGATATATGGGTGTGTATGCCATTGGCGTGAGCTGGTTCATGGCGTCGGCCAGCAGCACCAGCGAAGCCTCGCGGTCAATGGCATCCTCGTAAAATCCACGGCTCGCCTTGCCGTTCATCACGCCGATCAGCGGACTGGATGACCCGGGGTCGTCCGAATCAACCAAAGAGACCAGATAATCGAGATAACCAGCCACTTTCATCTGCCCCGCCGAAAGTCCCTCCACTTCGGAAAACGGAAGCTGCACCATTCTTACGCTCATGGTCTTTCTGTCCGCGGACAGGGTGACTGGATTCCCGGAATCGGCGGGCGCCAAGGTCAGCGACTCGGGAATCAATACTTTGCTTTTTGCAAACGTGCCGGAGATGACCGCATCCGAGGTCAGGAATTTATAATCGCCGGCGACGATGGAACCGTCCGCCACCCAGAGGCGCAGAATCGGCTCGATTCCCGACGTCCCGCTCCCGCCAATGACCGCCGATCCGCTCACGTGGATATGGTCATAGGCGCCGTTTTTTCCTATATCTATCCACATGGTGGTGGTGCCGGTGTCCCGCATCTCGAAATTGCCGTCCACAGTCAGCGTGCCGACATCGGGGCTGTTCCTGCCGGCGCCGCCGGTCACGGTGCCCAGTTCCACGATCAACGACCCCGTCCGCCCATGCCCGGCAAGGATGGCATTGGCGCCGGCGACACGCGTGTCACCAATGTTACTGTCCATCACCATGACGCCATTGGCCACTTGAGACATGATAATGTTGCGGGTGGCGTTCCTGGCATCGGATACCGTGCCCGTGACAAGAAATCCGTTGTCATCCAGAAGATTGTTATTTCGCAAGTCCGTTTCGTACTCACCATAACCGAAATAATTCTGGCCGGATATAATCAATGTTCCAGGGTCGGACTTGATCAATATTCCGCCATCGGCAGCCTCCATGCTACCGGCAATTTCGGCGACGCTGACCGCCCGCGCACTATAATTGTCACCGATTCGCAAGGGGTTTCGCCCCAGCTTGATGGTGGTCCCGGCAGCAGCTTGCAACATGCTCACGGCAGCCTGCGCCCGCCGGGGCGCGGACGTGCCCGAGCCGTCGGAATCCACCCATATGCGCTCTGAAATGTCGAAAACCGCATTGTCAGTCAGCCGCACATGAACGACATCGCCATTATAGCGACTGAAATCATTTCCGCCCAGCGTGCCGGAGCTGATCATGCTAAATTTCAACACACCGTTTTCACCGATGTTAAAGATGACCTGCGGCAGATCGTCTATATTAATGCCGGAAGTGGGGACGCCGCCGCTATGCAAATACCACATGGCCGTGGGACCGGTGAAATCCATGGTAGCCGTTCCGGTATCGACGCCCCGGATGTTCACGATGGCGCCATTGGCCCTGTCATTCAGGTCGAAGTGGTGCGCCTGAAATGTCCCGGTCATGTCTGTGAGGTCGAAAGTGATTGGATGCAGCCCCGGCTTGATATTGATGTAAGTATTTGCGTCGGGCACGGCTCCGGTGAACCAGTTGGCGGGGTCGTCCCAGCGGTTGTTCCCGCCCGCTCCAGTCCAAATGTTTTCCGTGACATATGTTATCTGCCCGGACAAGGGCGGGATGTTTGCAAGACAGAACAAGGCAAAAAACAGGGGAATGTAAGTTTTCATAATATGCTTTTTATTAAATATCAAAAACGGATGGAAAGCCCCGCGTAACCGCTGACGTTGTCCACGCCATGCAGGCCGTCCTCCTTGCCCGCGCTCAGGTAGAGGGTGAGCCTGCCGGGCAGGTCGATCTCGAAGGCGGCCCGCAGCACGTAACCGTTGCCATCATTGGTCAAATCCAGCGCATAGTCGCGTCCGTTCAATCTGGCATGGACGGTTCGCTCCGCGTCCCCCATTTCAAACTGCCAGCCGGCGTTGAGCACTGTGCGACAGGACAATTTCCACATGTCAAACGGATATATAAACCGAATGCCCGCCTTCCCGACCAGCGAGACCTCGCGCTGGTCACCCACGCTCATGGGCAGGCTGGCGCCGGTCTCGGCGTATCCATCGGCAGCCCACTTCACATACAGCAAACCGGCATAAGGGCGCAGGGCGCCGCCGATGACATCCTCGAAACCGTAGCTGACATTCAACGCGCCGCCAAGCCGCGTGCCAGAGCTTGTTGAGCGCACCCAGTCGCCCGCGCCGGCGAGCGCGACGCTGCGTGTCGATTGATAGTCATCGGCGCCGTAAAACGCCATCGCCTTGAGTTCCCATTTCCCTCCGCGCCAATCCATATGAACGCCAAAGGTGTCACCTTTGATTTTGCCCTCACTGCCGAGCGGATCGAGGTCGGAACTGGTTTCGTCCCTCGTATAAAAGACGGTGGCCGATAGGTTGCTTGTGGCATAAAAATCCACGCCGCCGAGAAAACGAATCATGCCGCCGGCCCAGCTCTCCGCGCCATCGGTTGCGGACATGTCCATATCGAGCGCGGATACCCCGGCAAAAATGGCGAAACGATGCCGCGCGTCATCAGGCGGCCAGACCACCCGCTCCTCCAGCCGTTGGGCCAGGTCGCCCGCGCCGATCACCGCGTTGGTAAACCAATAGCGGTCCGCCAGCGGCGTCAACTGGGCGATTGCGCGGTTCAACTGGCCCAGCCCGGTGGCGGCGTTGAGCGTGCCGACGACGCCGTCCGCCCCGGCATTGCCAATCAATGCGTCCAACACCGGAGCCATTCTTTTGGAAACCTCCGACAGCCCCTGGATGCCGGTGAAAGGAAGCTGTGTCATAACCACGTCGACATGCCGGCTGGAAACCCGCACATCGCAGTCAAGCGACAGCAGACCGGGCTTTGACACATCAAAAAATTCCCCCACGACGCCACCATCCGCCTCAATGATACGATAGGTTCCGGAAAGCAACACCGAGCCGGGCGTGGGTGACAGTTGCAAATGCCCGTCGAGCGCGACCACGCCGCCCGCCTTTATCACATCATGGCTTTCCAGACTCTTTATATCCACGAGGGTCCATGCTTCCGTCGATGCCATGATAAAATTGGTTCCGATACGCAGCTCGCCAACCGCGCCGCCCGTGGCACCGGCGGAGACATAGCCACGGGTGTTGACCAGGCTTCCGGAAACAGTCCAGTAACCCTGCGGCCTGCCCGTTGAGTCGCCGCCAAACGATGTCACCCGGTTTCCCGCCATGCCAACCGAGCCAGCCACCTTTCCATATATATAAAGCGCGCCCTCCTGGACAATGGTGTTGCCAATATAGGTGTTTTCCCCGCCGAGATAGAGAGTGCCCAGCCCGTATTTTTGCAATGTTTGCGTGCCCGTCACCGTGCCCGTGACCCCGGCGATTATGTCAGAATCAATCCGCATGTCATAGCGCGTGCCCTGGCCGTTTGTAAAGGCGCCCACAATTATGTTGGGCGACCCTCCGGGCAGCAGGATTTGAGAGCCTTTGACACCGTCCACTTTATAAAAGTAGCAGTGCGTCGTGTCCACCAACTCGCTCATGTCGAACACGGCGGAGGAATCGGTCAGGTTTATCATCGAGTTCACATTGCCCCAATTCTGCCGGTATCCCTGCTCCCACTGGTCTATTCTGTCCCTGCCCACCACGCTGTTGGCGCCAGATGTGGGGCAACTGTATTTCAAAGTCGCGTTTTTCCCGATATTTATAAGCAACGGCGGCATTCCGGTCGGGCCGCGGGGATTGGAAGATCCGGTGAACTCCGGGGCCACGGACGAGGTGCCGTCGTTGTCGGTGTTCCAGCGCACGATCCCCATGCCATTTATGTCGAGCGTGTAGCGACCGCTGTCGTTGCCGCTCAAATCCAGTGCGTAGCCATCAATATACTGGATGTGGTCTATGTTTTGATAAAAATCACCGGAACCGGACCAGGCGAGCTGGAGGTGGACGCGCTCGTATTTATTTCCGCCATACCATTCCACCTTGGTGGGGTCCAGCGTGTCGGGAATGGCATAGCCGCCCGATTGGGTCTTGTAGGGCAGAACCAGCACCGTGCCGGGGATGAAATCAGGCGAACCTGGAGGCGGCGGGCCGGCCAGCGTGCCCGAGACATAATAACCCGTGCCCGAATATCCGGTGCCGTAAGTCCTCGCGCCCTCCGGGTCGTTGGGCACCGTGCCCGTGCTCCATGCCGCGGCATCGAGCAGGTTGGTGGTGGAGCCGGTCCAGCGCGCCTCGATAAAGAGCCGTGTCGTGCCATCGCTGTAATACGGTTTGTTGGGATCGCGGAGATTGCCGCCATACGAGTTGGGCGCCGGTATCTGCGCGTGCAGCGACGCCGCCAGAACCATGCACCCTGCGAGGACGGCGCGGGCGCAAAAAATCTTGAAAGGGTTTGTCATGCGCAGGCGGGTTTGAAACCCTGTGTCGCGGAATGTGTTTTGACCGTGTGTTTTCATAAATGCCATGCCTTCTGTCTTATGGTTAAAACCTGCCCCTCAGCCCGATTGCTATGTTGGAAAGCCCTCTGTGGTATTCGCGCATCACATTGGAATAATTCCAACGCCGCACCGCGGCCTCGCTCGTGAGATTGCGCCAGTCAAAATACAGTGTCCACACCCGGGAGAACGCGCAGGATGCCCCAATGTCAAACTGGAGCGTCTCGTCCCATTTGTAGAAGGAATAGGGTATTGTGGTCGGCCTGTTTGTATTCTGCCCCCAATAATACATCTCGTTTATATAGTTGCCGCGCCAGTTGCATTTCACCTGCCATGAGAAGCGGCGTCCGGAATAGGCGATCATGGCGTTGGCCGTGTCGCGGGGCGAGCCGTAGTTCTTTGTCTCCAGCCATGTGCCCGGCGAATTTAACTGGGTGCGCTTGCTCTCGTTGTAGGTGTAATTGCAGACCAGGCGCAGGTTTTTAAACAGCCAGGGCAGATAATGCAAACGCTGTGAGAATGAAAACTCGAACCCCTGGATTTTCACATGGGTCGCGTTTATATTTTGATACACGGTGTAATTTTCATACATGCCGTCGAACCCGTTGTCCATGCCGGCGCCGACCACGTATTGAATGTTTTCGATGCGGTTTTTCTGGTCCTTGTAAAACCCGGCCAGGGAAATTACGCCATTTTTTATATAATATTCGATGCTCAGATCACAGTTGCGCCCGGCCTGTGGAATGAGGTCGGGATTGGATATTCGTATGCTCCGCCCCTGATGGTCAACCGCCGAGGCCGCGATCATGTTTTCCACGGACGGACGCCCGATGTCGTTGGTGATGCTTCCGCGCAGGATGAAGTTTTTCAAAGGCTCGTATTTCAAATGCAGGCTGGGCAGCCAGTTGTCATAGGATTTCGAGACGGACCGCGGCTGCCAGCGCCCGAAGGCGCGTTCGGCCGCGTCGGGTTCATAGGAGGGATCACTGCTGGAACCCTGCTCGGCCATCCTTATATAACCGTGGCTCTCGCCGTCCGTCCGTTCCCAGCGGGCGCCGGCGAGGACGGTCAGGCTGGCCAGCTTCCATGTGCCCATGAAGTAGGCGGCGGTGACCTCCTCCTTGAAGGACCTGCTGTTTTGCATCACCGCCTGCGCGTTGTTGGCGTGCTGGCCCCAGAACATGTCCGGATTGGATTGGAAAACATCCCACACCGCGTCCGGGCTTGCCCAGGCGATTTCCGGCAGACGGTCGCCGTAAAAAAATTCAGACGAGGTTCGGTTGCGGTCCAGATAGCTGCCCAGGCGCGGGTCGTCCGGCGTGCCCAGCAATTTGTCGGCGCCGGTCATGTCATATCTGTAATCCGGGCGCTCGTATGCGCTTTCGCGCACATTATGGGCCGCGCCTGACTGGAGCTGGAGCGGGAAGCGGAAGAGCAGGCTCTTTTTGGCGTCGATTTTTCCGCCATAGCGCTTGTCGTCCACGGATTGCGGCTGATAGCCCAAGGTGAGGGAATTCCAGCTGTCGAGGTCCGCCGGATCGGCGCCGGAAATGATTTTCAGGTTCGCGCCGTCGCCCCCGCTTGCAAGGATATTATCAACCACGAATTTCACGCGCGAGGCGGCATTCTCGGAGTTGTCGGCCAGATAATAATCCACCCGCTTTGCATCACGATCACTGGTCGATTTGCTATAATAGATATCATAGTTAAGCGAAAGGCCGCTCCAATTGTGTTTCACGCCCGGGTTTATCCTGAAATTTTTCTGCTCAAATCGAAACAAGCCGACAGACGCGTTTATATTCACGCCCTGCGCCTCCGACGCCTCCATCCTGTCCATGTTGGTGCCGGGGAGGATGGCGCCCGCATTTGCGATCAACCGGCGGTAGCCTCCGTCGGATTGCTTTTGCCTGTCCCAGCCAAACACGAGATAGGCGCTGGTATAGGGCGACACCTTGTAATCCATCGTGAGCGCCGCCCGCACTGAATCATAAATGGCGTCCTCATCCTGCCATCGGTAGCTTGTGGCGGGCACGGGGACATCGGAAAGGTCCGGCTGCCCCCAAGGCAGTTCGCTTTGCACGGCCGCATACCCCGCATACAGACGGGGGCCATACCGGGCGCTTCGATTCGCTCCAAGCGTGAGCGAGATGCCGACCGGATGGGGTGTATTCTGAAAAAATGCCTCGGAATAGCTGAATGTCGCCCCCGGATAGAACTCACGCGTGCGCTCGGGATTGCTGTGCAGGCGGCTGCCGAAACCCCAGTAGCCCTCGATAAAATTCAACTGCGTGTCGAGCGTGAGCCGCCTGCCTTTTTGCTGAAACGCGCTCCTGGTGGTGAAATTGACCAGCCCGCCCAGCGTGTTTCCGGGATGCGCGGGCGTGGATGCCTTGAAAATTTCCAGGCTCTCAATATTATCCACATTAAAACCCTTCAGGGCGAATGAGCGGGAGGCCGCGCCGATGGACGAGGCGCTGCTGGCCTCGTTGCCGTTCAATGTCACCAGCGCGGACTGGTCGCCCATCGCGCCGCGGATTTTGATGCCGGTCAGCTCGCCGGGCGCGCCCTCGCCCTCAACCGCCGCGCTGGAGTCGAACACCATGACACCCGGCAGTTGCTTGAGCAACTCGCCGACGTTGCCATCCTGGATGTTCCCAAAGCTGTCGGCGGCGAGGACGTAGCGGCTGTCCACGGCCATTTTTTGCTCCTGAATCGCCTGCGCCTGGCCTTCGCGATCGGAGGAAACGACGAAGGTTTCGAGGTGATACACATCGGAGGTCATCTCGATGTCGCGCGTCACGGTTTTGCCCGGTTCGACCTGCACGGGAACACGCATTATATCAAGACCCGTATATTCAAATATAAGCGAATATGAACCCGGCTGGAGATTACGAACCGCATAATTGCCATCCTGGTCGGTGACTGTCCGGATTGGCGTGTCCACCACGGTGACGGAGACGTTGATGAGGTATTTTTTCGTGGCCTTGTTGGTAATCCGGCCCGTGATGGCGCCGGGGTCCTGCCGCGCCGGTTCCTGCGCGACGGCAAAGGCGGAAATCACTGTGAGTGCCGCGAGGAAACAGAGCAGCCGCGCGCAAGAATTGAACACAGGGAATATTTTTTGGGCGAAGTTCATGACAGGGTCGGAGTTTTTATACATAAAAAGATTGGTTCCGGTCGAATCGGGGAGTGCGTCACCAGTGCCAGGCGACACCGAGGTTGATGCCGTGGCTTTCCATTTTGCCGCCAAAGTGGGAACTGGCGTCGGCCCAGGCATCGAAGCGGTCGCGGATGCGCAGTGTCACGCCGACGGAAAGGATGCCGGAACCGCCGCCAAAGTTGTCATCGAAATCGTAACGGTTGCGCAGGTATCTTCTGGTTTCGTCGGTATATTGCATGACAATCACGTTATTCCTGCCCTCGAGTTCCCGCACGAAGCTGGCGCGAACATAAGGGCTGACACGGACGCCGTTTTTCAGGGCAATTTGTTTTGAAATCTGGCCGCCCACACGCGCGCGGAAGGACGCGATTGTATTCACCTTGAAGAGGCGGAAGCCCGGATCGAGGGTTTCGTCCACGCTGGTGCGGTGCCATGTCAATTGCACCTGCGGCTCAACGTTCCAGCCGGAGCGGGTCTTGATTTCATAGCCATACATGGCGGACACGCCAAAGCCATTTGCGTCCATGTCGAAATCCGCCACGCCGGGCAGCGATACCGTGTGCGTGCTGGTATGGGCGCGCAGGAGCACATCGACATACCAAGCCGGGGCGGGGCGCATGGTGAGATAAGCGCCGCAGCCCGTGACGCCGGTGCGGGTTCTGCCGCCGGGCATGTCCATGTCGGTGTTCATATAATCGGCAAAAAGGCCGGCGGCGTAGCGTTTGCTTTCGCCTGTGTAATCGAATCCGGCCTGCACACCCTGCGTGTTGGTCCTGGCGCCATCATAAAGCGGCTCGCTGATTTCGTCACGCCGGTAAATGCCGTTGAGCCAGACATCGAAGCCCTGGCGCGCCGCGTTTCCGCTTGCGAGGCGCATCGAGCCGAGACGCTGGCCGAGTGCGTCGAACGCGGCCTGCGTGCTGACGAGCACGGCGGCGTCGATGCCGACCACGCCGGGGATGAGTGGCGAAAGCGGGCTGCGTGTCAGGACATAGTCGTTTTCGATTT
This sequence comes from Opitutaceae bacterium, assembly GCA_031263125.1. Lineage (GTDB taxonomy): Bacteria > Verrucomicrobiota > Verrucomicrobiia > Opitutales > Opitutaceae > Ereboglobus. The sequence goes on from JAISGL010000077.1 coordinate 30,871, forward strand.
TTTCAACCGCCCAGCCGTAAACATCGGTGATGTGCCCGCCGTCAATGACGATGTCGAAATCAGACGTGTTGCCGAGACCGCTTATGAGTATCGCCTGCCCGGAGCCGGCCGTCACGGTCGGGGCGACGTCGATGAGCCGGAGATTGAGCGTGCCCCCGCCGGTGATATCGCCGGCGACGGCGAGCAGGTCGGAGCGATTCACGAGGCCGAGACGCGAGTTCACATCCGCCGTGAGGAGAATGGAGCCGTTGTTGTCGAGGCCGGCCACCGATTGCCGGGTGCCGCGCATGTCGAGGATCGCGCCGGTGGAAATCGAATGCGCGGAGTTTGCGCCGAGGATATTGTCCGAGCCGACCTTGAGCGTGCCGGCGACGATACGCGTCGCGCCAGTGAGCGCGCTGACCGCGGTCATCGTGAGAATGCCCGCACCGCGTTTCTCAAACGCGCCCGCGCCCGAGATGATGCCGGTGTATTGGCCGTCGGTCTCCTGGGCAAAAACAACGGCGCCAGCGGCGGCGGTTGCGATGTCGTTGCGCAGGCTGCGCGTGTTTCCCTGGAGCGTGCCTTCGGCGACGGCGAACGTGAGCGCGGCGTCATTGCTTCCGGTAAGGACAAGCGTGCCGGCGCCGGTTTTTGAGAAGACGCGCGAGGAGCCGGTGATGACGCCGCCCCACGTGACGGTGGCGCTGGCGACGACGCCAATGCCGCCATCGGCCCGGAGTTCGATCTCGCGGGTGCTGGAATAGCCGTCGGTGGTGATTTCGAGATTGGCGCCAGCGCCTTCAAAACGGATTTCGCGATTGAGCGAGGCGAGGCCGAGCTGGCTGTCGGACGAAACGCGGAGCGTGCCACTCCGGAGCACGGTGGCGCCGGCGTAGCCGTTGGAGCCGGTCATGGTCGCGAAGCCCGCGACTCCGGCATCCACGACAACAAAAAGCCCGGCGCCGGAGCCGGCAGCGCCGATGCCGCCGAGGGCATCACCGGCGCGCAGCGTGATTTTGTCGTTGCCGCCGATGACGCCGCCGAGGGAGCCGGTGATGGTCAGCCCGGTCCAATCGTTGGCGCCGGCGCTGTCATCGGGATCGAATCCGGTGGCGTCGGAAAGGTCGAGCCAGCCACCGTTGATGATGAAAGCATGGTTAAGCGCGGGAATGTCGGCTGCGGCGAAGTCGCGCAACGCCACGTAGCCGGCGTCGATGCGCGTGGTGGCGGCGGCGGCGAGAAGCCCCGTGCCGGAAGTCGCTCCGGAATAGGCAAGCCCGCCGCCGCCGAGTTTCACCAAGGTGCCGGAGCCGGTGAGCGCGCCGCCGAAAGTGACGGTGTTCGCGCCGGTGTCGAGCGCGCCGGCTGCGCCGGGCGCGAGGTTGATTGTGTGCGCAATCTCCATCGCGGCGTTTGCGCGAAGCGTGCCCGAGCCGGTGAGGTTGACCGCGGCGCCGGACGTGTTGATTTGCGCGGTGTTGCTGAAGGCGAGCACGCCCCCGGAAAGGTCGATTCCGCCGGTGAAATTATTGGCAACGTTGTCGAGCACGAGCGCACCCGCGCCGGCCTTGACGAGCTTGGATTCGGGGTTGCCGATGAACGTGCCGGTTATGAGGCTCGCGTCCATCGTGATGGCTTCGCCGGTGAAGGCGAGCGTGCCGGTGTTGTCGACGACGAGATCGGAAACATAGGCGGTCGAGTCAATCGCGACGGTGGTGTTTCCCGACGTGGCGAAGCGGACTGTGTCGCCATCCTGGAAGTTTTGCTCGCCACTGATGTCACCGTTGTAGCCCACCCAGTTGGACAACGCGGGATTCCAGTTAAAAGTCCCCGATGCGCCGGTCCACTGCATGTAGCGCGAATCGTCCATGCCGTAATACAGGAACAGAGTGCCGCCCGTGGCGGCGAGGTCGTAGCGGGCGCGCAGCGCGGTGTTCACGGCGACATCGTTGATCAGGATATTTTTTATCCCGGCAAGACCGGCGGCCTGCCCGAGAAAATAGGTGCCGGAAGCAAGCGAACCGTAGTGCAGGCTAACGATATTGGTGTTGGTGTCAGCCGAGATAACGCCGCCGACGTTGAGCGTGTCGTTCGAGCCGGGGCCGAAAATACGGAAGTTCACACGCGCGCCGCCGGTGAGCGTGAGATTGCCGCCGATGAAGAGCACGCCCGCGCCGCCGCTCTCGCCGGCATCGCCCGTGCCCGCGCGAAGCACGCCGCCGTCGCCGACGGTGACATTGCCGGCAAATGAGCCGTTGCCTCCGGCGAGCGCGCCATTGGCGATGGTGATCGCGCCGCCGAGTTTCGCGGAATCCGCCAGAAGGAGTTTGCCGGCGCTGACATTGAACGCGCCCGCGTAGCCGCTGTTGTCCGTGGCACGGAGAATGAGCGAACCCGGACCGGTTTTCGCGAGGGCCGAGACCGTGTTTCCGCTGGTGATCGCGCCGGTGTATTCGAGCGTGTGACCCTGTGTGTCGATGACGCCGGCGGCGCTCACAGCGACCGCGATGGCGCTGGCGAGCGTGCCGGATGCGCCGAGGATATCCGCGTCGACGCGAAGCGTGCCGGAGCCGGTGAAAGTGATGGCAGTGCCGGTGGTGACGAGTTGCGAGGCGTTGTTGAACGAGACAATGCCGGCATCGATGTCGAGACCACCGGTGAAGTCGTTGCCGGCATTGGCGAACGTGAGCGTGCCCGCGCCAGCCTTGACGAGTTTGCCTTGCGAGGCGATGGAGCCGGAAGCGTCGATGGACGTATCAACAAAAACATAACCGGTCGCGCCCGCGATATCGGACGAGCTTGCCCTGGTCGCAATCATGCCGCCCGTGAATGTATGCACACTGGCGGCGTCGGCGACGTTCACCGTGATGTCGCTGGTAACAACGCCCGCCGCCGCGACGTTGACCGTGCCGGAGGCCGCTGGATTAAATACCACAAAGTCACCCGCGCGGAAAATGATTTCCGCGGGCAGTGCGCTGGCTGGCTCGGACCAGTTGGCGACCTGTGTGTCCCAGAGCAATGGTGCGCCGGCGTCGCCGCCTGCCCACCGCATCATGAGGCTGCGGACGGCGGGTGTGAGGACGATGTCGTTGCCGGAGACAGCGAGCGAGGGTGAGGCGCGATTGGTGAGGGCGCGTCCGCCGAGCGTGAAGGAGAAGTTGCCAAGATTGGCGCCTGTGAGATCGCCCGCGGTGATGATGGTGTATTGGAGCGCCGTGCCGAAGTTGGACAGGTCGATGACGCTGGCGGAGTTTGAGGCAAACGCGTCGGTCACGGAGAACGCATCGTGGGTGCCCGCCGCGCCGTTGCTGCCGCGCAAGTCGAACAGCAGGCTGCCGCCGCCAAGTGTCAGGTCACCGGCGATCGTGCCCGACGAGACGGCCAGCGTCCGACCAGTGGCGCGGGTGAGATTGCCGGCAAGCACGGACTGATTGGCGATGACGACGGCGAGGCTGGAGTTGATGTCACCCGCGAGCGTGCCGCCAAGGACCGAAGTCGTGCCGGTGTGCGAAACTGCGCCGGAAAGCGTGAGCGCGCCCGCGCCGGTCTTGGCAAAGCCGCCTGCGCCGGAGATGTCGCCGGAGAGCGTGGCGGTGTAATTCCCGGTGTCCATGACCGTCTGCGCATAAGGCGTATTAAAACTGACTGCGTTGCCGACATTCAACGCATCCGCGGAAAAGCCCACGCGCGTCGTGCCTGTTGGCTGAATATAAAATGTGCCGCTGCCGAGAGCGGTATTTGCTCCGATGACAAGTGAGCCTTCCTGCAAAATCACGCCTCCAAAAGTATTGGCGCCGGCAAGCTCCAGCGTGCCGGCACCCTGTTTCCAAAGACTGCCCAAGCCACCGATGGCGCCGGCAATCGTCACAGTCCTGGCGTCGGCAATGCCTGCATAAACCGCACCGATAATTGTGGCATTGCCTCCCGTCACATCGAGAATGCCATCGCCGGTGACAGTGCTGGTGCCCACAAGATAAAGTGAACCCGTGAAAGCGAGTGTCTGCGACTGGCCGCTGGTGTTGTCCAAGCCGATTTGCAAGACGCTGCCTGCATCCATCCTGACATTTTTGTTGACCCCGGTTTTGACGGCGACGGCGCCCTGACCGCCGAATGTCGCGTCGGCGTCGACGTTGATCAAACCGCCCAGCATGGCGTCGCTGTTGCCGAGCAGCAGCTTGCCGCCGAGCACGTTCACGGTGCCGGTGTAAGTGGAGTTGTCGGCGTTGAGGATAATTGTGCCCTGCTCCCCGCCGGCATTGACTTCAACCCGAACCGTGGCGATGCCGCTGGAGATGTTGTCCTTCGAGACATCCGAGGCGCTGCCAACGGTCATCGTCGCGCCGGCGTTCGCGCTCAAGCCCAGATAACCACCGGCCGTGAGCATGTGGGCGAAGCCGCCGGTGCCGCTGCCGGTGGCGTTGCCGGAGTGCGTGATGTCGCGCGTGGCGAGCAGGCGCACGGTGCCGGTCTCCCTGAGATGCATGGCGCCGCCGAGCAAGACCGCGTAGTTGTCGGTGAACGTGACATCGGTCAGGTCCATCACGGCGGGGCTGTTGTTATTCCCTGCCCAGATGGCGCCACCGGAAGTGCCGGCAGAATTGCTTATAAAAAGCGTATTATTGATGCTGGCTCTGACAGTCGCCTCGATCCATATCGCCCCGCCTTGGGCTTGCGCGTAGTTTTCGCTGAACGTGCCGCTGTTTATTATGGAGAGGGTGCCGCCGCGCATGTAGATGCCGCCACCCTGCCCGTTGGCTCCCTGGATGGTTTTGTTTTTATCAAATACGACATTGTTAAAACTGATGACGGCGTCGGCGTAGTTGCAAATCGCGCCGCCGGTATTGCCGGTGCTCATGGTGGCGTTGTTGCGAAACACCACCGTGCCGTCGCCGGTGAACGAGAGCGTGACGACGCTGGCGCCGCTGTTCTTCGTGCGTATCACGCCGCCGCGATAACTATTACCGTCGGCGTCCGAGGAAAACATGTTTTCAAAGGTATAAGTCATGCCGTCCTCGATCTCGCGCAGGTATTGCGCGCCGGGGTTTATGCTCAAGCGCGTGCCCGTGGTGACCGACTCGGATATGGTTGCCGAATCCACGACGTTGGCGGCGATGATCTGCGTGGGCGACCTCACCTGCCCGCACAGCGGGCCGGCAATGCCAAGGGTGAATGCGAATGCGGACAGAAGTTTTGCGTTCATAAAAGCGGTTTGGGACGAAATCGGTTCAGGGAATGATGGTTTGGAAAAGGAGATGTCCACGACGCGCCCATTCCGTCCGGGGAACGGACGGCTGACAAACACTGGCGCCATGAGGAAGAGGGGCAAATCATCGGGGAGATGGAAATGTGGAAAATGTAGTGACGTGTGAACGAAGCACCATTTCTCATACATCGGAAAGCCACACACTTTGAACACACATACCGCCGGGCCGCTCACCGCCGCCGCGCCGGGCCGCCAATGGAACACAAAGCATACTGGAATCCGCTGCTTGCCCTCCCGCCCATTCCCGCCGGCAATGGCGCGGTCCTTTGCCCTCGCCAAAACAGAATGATGCCAAAACACGCCCATCCCGCACTGCATGCGATTATGCCGATTATCAATGAAATCATCGCGCCCGGGCGTTTCCCCGAAAATACGGGCATCCAAAACGCAATCGCGCCATTGCCCCGGACAAGCCAATAAATGTGCCCGCCGCCCGCCCTGATTTTAATCATTCATCCGACATGCCCGCCTCCCTCATTCACATCACCGGCTCCCAGCCGCTCTTCTTCCTCCAATCCGCCGCGTCAAGCTACGTGATGGGCGTCCATCCGCAAGGCACGCTCTGTCATCTCCATTGGGGGCCGAAAGTCTCCGACACCGCGCATGACGACTTTGCCGCTTTGCTTGATATTCCCCAACGTCCCTTCAGCACCGCCGTTCTTAATGCCGAAGGCAAACACGTCCCGCTCGATATTCTCCCCTGCGAATATCCGACGGCCAACACCGGCGACTTCGCCCCGCCCGCGATCGACATCGAGCACGCCGACGGCACGCGCGGTTTCCGACTCGCCTACGAAAGCCACCGCGTCATCCCCGGAAAACCCTCCCTGCCCGGCCTGCCGGCAACCTACGTGGAAAACGACAACGAAGCCGCCACGCTCGAAATCACCCTCCGCGACACGCCCTCAAATATCGCCGTCATCCTTCGATACACCGTCTTCGCAAACCATGACGCCATCGCCCGTTCCGTCCGCATCACAAACGCCGGCACGCAGTCCGCCACGCTCCGGCGCGCACTCAGTGCCGCGATCGATTTCCCCGATGCATCCGCGCATTCCCTCGACATGATTCATCTCCCCGGTTCATGGGCGCGCGAACGCTGGCTCGAACGCCAGCCGCTTCACTCCGGCGAACAATGGATCGCCAGCCGCCGGGGCGTAAGCAGCCACCAGCACAATCCCTTCTTCGCGCTTGCATCCTCCGGTGCCGGCGAGGATCACGGCGAGGTTTTCGGATTCAGCCTTGTTTACAGCGGCAACCATGTCGGCGGCATTGATGTTGACCAATATGCGCGCCCGCGCGCCCTCACTGGCATTCACCCCGACGGTTTCGCGTGGCGCCTCGCCCCGGGCGAAACTTTTCATGCGCCCGAGGCCGTCCTCGTTTACTCCTCGCGCGGCCTCGGCGGACTTTCACGCACCTATCACCGCCTTTACCGCGAACGTCTCGTGCGCGGCCCGTGGCGCGATCGCGAGCGCCCCGTTCTTATCAACAACTGGGAGGCCACCTATTTCGAATTCACCGAGGACAAACTCGTCGCCATCGCCGCCGGTGCAGCCAAAATTGGGTGCGAGCTTTTCGTGCTCGACGACGGCTGGTTCGGCCACCGCACCGCCCCCGACCGTGCCCTCGGAGATTGGACAACCAACACCGGCAAACTTCCCAATGGCCTCCTCTCCCTCGTCAAACGCATCAATGACCACGGCCTTTCCTTCGGCCTCTGGTTCGAACCGGAGATGGTTTCCGTCAAAAGCACGCTCTATGAAACCCATCCCGACTGGTGTTTGCATTTCCCCGGTCGCCCGCGCACCGAAAGCCGGTCACAACTCGTTCTCGACTTCTCCCGCCCCGAGGTCGTGGACAACATCTTCGCGCAAATGGAGGCGGTCATTTCCTCCGCGCCCATCCGTTACATCAAATGGGACATGAACCGGCACCTTGCCGAAATTGCCTCGGCTGCGCTTCCCCCGGAGCGCCAGGGCGAAACCGCGCACCGCCACATCCTCGGTGTCTATGCCCTGCTTGAACGTCTTCTTGCGCGCTTTCCCGACCTGCTCATCGAAGGCTGCTCCGGTGGAGGCGGACGCTTCGATCCCGGCATGCTCCACTACACCCCGCAAATCTGGACCAGCGACAACTCCGACGCCATCTCCCGCCTCCGCATCCAGCATGGCACCTCTCTTGTCTACCCGCCCTGCACGATGGGCGCGCACGTCTCCGCCGTTCCCAATCACCAAGTCCGTCGCACCACGACCCTGCGCACGCGCTGCCACGTCGCGCTCGCGGGCGTCTTCGGGTTTGAACTCGATCCCAATACGCTCGGCGAAGCCGATCTCGCCGAGGTCGCCGCCCTCACCGCCCTCGCCAGGAAAACCCGCCATCTCGTCCGTCACGGTGACCTCCACCGCCTCGCCGATCCATTTGCCTCCGACGAAGCCGCGTGGATGCTCGTGCTTCCCGATGGCAGCGAAGCCCTCGTCACGCACGTCGTCACGGTCATTCACGCCAACCGGCCCGGCAAACGCCTCCGGCTCCGCGGCCTCACGCCCGACACTTCCTATCGCAACGAACTCAATCCTGCCGAACAATGGCGCGGCGATTTCCTGCTCAATGTCGGCCTGCCCGTGAAATACGAGGCGGACTTTGGCAGTGTCCTCTGGTACCTGCGTCGTGTCTGACCGGTGGTTATCGTAGCCTTGAATGCCTGGACCTGATCTGCACGCGCAACCAGTCGGAAAACACTCTCTGGTTGTTACGTGCAACATTGGCGTCGTGTGCGCCAAGGAAAGATTGGTGCCTCTTGCGGGATGAGAGACCCCGTCGGGCAAGGTATGGTCAACCGCCCCACGCCTGTCCGATTAAGAAGAGATGTTAGATTCATAACATGTTTATAATTAAGCTATTATGAAATAAAACCCATGTGATCGATTTGATTTTTTTCGAGCGTTTTGACGGGCTATCACCATGAATCCCGGCAAAACCATCCTCTCTCAAATTCTTGATGGTCTCGATCCCAAGGAATTCCGATGTTGCGCATCGTAACATCCCACTCTCAGGCAAACGCACGCCCTGTCGGCTTATGATCATTTTGCAGCAATGATATTCGCGCAACTGACCTATCGCGAGAGCTTGCGCGACATCGAGGCGTGCTTGAACGCCCGGCGCAGTTTACTTTATCATTCGGGCTTTCGCGGCAATATAACACGCACCAATCTGGCTTACGCCAACGAGCATCGTCCGGCGCAACTCTTCGCCAGTGTGGCCGCGCTTCTGATGCGTCGCGCACGCAAACTTTACGCCGGCCTCAAGGATGTGCTTGATCTCGA
>JAISGL010000191.1 GCA_031263125.1 Opitutaceae bacterium
CCTCGCTCGCCGCCCACATGCGGCGCGTTCTCTCATTCAGCTCAGGCTCCATTCGCCGAAACTTCCGCCCTATCTGTTCGATAATCATTTTATCTCTCATGTCCGGAATCATGCCCGGAGCCGCTTAATTTATCATCTTATTTTTTTTAGAGGCCGATGCCATTCAAACCAGCCGTAGACCGCCGGTGTTGTGGCGGGAGGAGGAGAGGGGAGAAAGGAGAAAGGAGTGAGGAGTGAGGGATGAGGGAGTGAGTGAGGACCCGACTTAGATCGACTTAAATCGATTTAGATCGACTTAAGTCGACGTTCACAAAGTAAGGCCCAGCTTCCCGCGCCGACCGCCAAATGTAGCGCGGACTGCCAAGCGTGCTTTGGTTGCCGCATGCCGACGGGGGGGGGCTTTTTTGGCGAGGCTGTGCCTCGTCGGCAGGCTTGGCAGCCTGCGCTACGTGCGCGCTACGTGTGCGCTGCGTGACATCAGTTAATGATCATTTGGCGGTGTAGCCGCCGTCGACGGGGATGTTGGTGGCGGTGATGTAGCTGGCGGCGTCACTGAGCAGGAAGACCACCGCGCCGCAGATTTCCGGGGCGAGGGCCATGCGGCCAAGCAGGGTCATATCGGCGTAGCGGGAGAGAAATCCGGCGGGCGGGGGCTTGGCGGGGTTGAGGATGCCGCCGGGGGAAACGGTGTTCACTCGCACCCCGCGCGGGCCGTGGAGCGATGCAAAATAACGCGCGAGGTTTATCATGCCGGCTTTGTGGAAAAAATAATCCGGGGTCGGATACGCCGCCGGGTCTTCGTAGAGCCGGAAATTGGGGCCGACCATGCCTTGCATGGAGGCAATGCCGACCACGCTGCCGCCTTTGGGGGAAAGGGCTTTGGGGGAAAGGGCTGAAGGGCTGAAAGGCTGAAGGGCTGAAGTTGGAGGGGGGGCGCTGCCATTGTCGCCGCCACCGCCGCTGGGGGTGCCGTCACCGTCGCTGGGGGCGCCGCTGCCGCTGCCATTGTTGCTGCCGCCGCCGTCGGCGGCACCGGCCATTGCTTCGCAAAAAACGCGCGCGGTGGCAAAGAAGCCGGTGGCGTTGACGCGCATGGACGTCTCCCATTTCTCAAGCGCGTCGCCGGGCGCGGACATGGGGCGGGCGACGGCGTTGAAGACGATGCCGTCGATGCGACCGTGCGCGGCGAGCACGCGGTCGCGCAGGGCGCGGAGCGACGGCTCGGAGCAGATGTCCACTTCATCGGCGGTCACGGCGTGGCCGGCCTTGGTCTCAAGGGCGACCGCGTCGCGGACGGATTGCGCGTCGCGCGTGGCGACGACGAGCGTGGCGCCGGAGGAGGCAAGCGCGGAGACAAGCGCGCGTCCGAGATTGCCGGTGCCGCCAAATTGGATGACGGTTTTGCCAGAGAGGGAAAAGGGCGAGGGAGCGGAAGTGGAAGCGAGAGCGGGAGCGGAAGCATTCATGATGAACAAGCGGGAAAGTGAACAAGCGGGAAAGGAAGGCGAAAGGCAGACGAAAAGCAGACGAAAGACAGACAAAAGGCAGGCGAGAGAAAGGCGAAAGGAAAGCACTGGCAGAGATACTGGCGGAGACACTGGCGGAAACACTGATGGAAACACTGATGGAAACATTGGCGGAAACACTGATGGAGACATTGGCAGAGACACTGGCGAAGACATTGGCAGAAACATTGGCAAAAGACGCTGGCGGAGGACGTCCATGCGCGCAAGGTATGCGGCTTCACGTGCGGCTCCACGTGCGACTTCCCATGCGACTTCAGCCTTTCATCCTGCTCTCAGCCTTTCACCCTGCTCTCATCCTTTCAGCCCTTCAGCCTTTCAGTTTTTCAGCCTTTCCCCCCAGAGCGTGCGATGCCGGCAGCGCGTCGCGCAGGACGCCCATGCGCTGCGTTACGTAGGCGGATATGGCGACGACGTCCGCGCCGATGCCGAACAGGCGGTAGCCCTCGGCGACGAGTTCGGGGACGGGCGCGATGAGGCCGGCGGTCATGGCAAACTTGCCGTGCGCGCGCGCGGCGGCGGCGACGCGTTTGCGGGCGGCGGTGACCTCGGGGACGTCGAGCCGCCCGGCCTTGCCGATGCGATGACTGAAATCGCCGGGGCCGAAAAGAAGCCCGTCGAAACCGGGCACGGCGGCGATGGCCTCCACGTTCTCCAGCGCCTCGGGCGACTCAATCTGGAGGATGATGATGCGCTCGGTGTTGGTGTGGCGCATGTAGTCCTCGACGGGCAGCAGGCAGAACAATCCGTCGATGTTGCCCCCGTCCATCGCGCGCTTGCCCAGGGGGTGGAAGCGCACCCACTCGACGATTTGTCGCGCCTCGGCGACACTCGCGACGTGGGGCACCATGATGCCGGTGGCGCCGGCCTCGATCGGGCGGATGTAGTCGCTGTAACTGCCGCGCTCCACGCGCACGATGGCGTCCATGTCGTGGATTCTGGCGGCGCGGATTTCGTTTTCGAGGACGCCCCAGTCGTTCGGCACGTGTTCGTTGCAAAGCCACACGGCATCGGCGCCGCAAAGTCCGGCGATTTCGATGACGCGTGGGTCGGCGAGATTGATTTTGAGAATGCTGGCAACACCTTCGGGACGACGGAGGCGGGCGAGCAGGCGGCTTGGACGGTTTTGAATCATTTTGAAACGGAAAGCTCCTGGAGGATTTCGGCGACGGCGACGCGGCGGCTGTCCTGCGCGCGACTGCGGGCGCCGGCGATGAGTATGGCGCAAAGTTCGATTGTATCGGAAAACGGATAAGGTTCGCCGCCGCCGCGGAAAAAACTGACGCACGCGAGCATCTGGCGGCGGAACGCGGTGTAGGTGTCGGTGTGGCGGAACGCGGCGAGACCGCCGGCCCCGGCGATTTGGAAATGGGCGAACGCCGCCCCGCCATCGGCGATCACGGGCACGGTCACCTGCACGCCGGAGCGGTGGCGCAAGTGCGCGGTTTCGAGGCCGGGACGCGCGCCGGTTTCGAGGCGCACGGACTCGAAGCCGGCGCCGAGCAGGCGGAAAATGGGTTCGACGATATGCATGCCGTAACGCTCCCAAGTCTTGCAACAGACGCCGGAAATCCAGCGCAACCCGCCGGGGCCGCCGTCGCCGGCGAAGAGCGCGTCGAACTCGGGGGCGTAGCGCACGCCGCTGGAGGAGAGGATGCGCGCGCCGGCTTTTTGCCATTGCGCAAAAATCCGCAAATCGCCGGGCGAGATGGCGAGCGGCTTGTCAACAAAAACGGGCAGGCCGGCCTCGACGAAAGGCCGTGCGCGGCGCGCGTGGCCGTCGCCGTCGTCGGTCGCGATAATCACGCCGTCAACCCGCCCGATGGCGTCCTCGGGCCGCGCGAGGACATTGGGGATGAGCGACGCGGCGGCGACAAGCGGGGCATCGGCGGGCGAGTCGGTCCAGACATGCGTGACGCGTGCGCCGGCGATGCCGACGCTGCCCGCCGGTTGAGCGCCGAGGTAGGCGCGGATGGCGGGGAAAGGGCAGCGCCGCATGGCCTCGGGATCGAAGCCGTTGACGATGGCCGACCAGGAATACGGATGGCCGTTGCCCTCGATCATGCCGAGCATGGCGATGCGGAGCGGCGGCGCGTCCGGCGCGGATGCGGGCGCGGGCGCGGATGCCGGCGTGGGCGCGGGCGTGGGCGCGGATGCGGGCGTGGTTGCCGGCGAGGATGCGGACATCGCCGCGAGCGTTGGCGCGCTTGCGTTCGCTGCGCACGCGTTCGTTGCGCTTGCGTTCTCTGCACTTGCGTTTGCTGCGCACGCGTTCGTTGCGCCCGCGTTCGCTGCGCTTGCGTTCGCTGCGCCCGCGTTTGCTGCGCTTGCGTTCGCCACGCTTGCTTTCGCTGCGCACGCGTTTGCCGCACTTGCGTTCGCTGCGCACGCGTTTGCTGCACTTGCGTTTGCCGCGTTTGCGTTCGCCGCGCGCACGACACTGGCGCCGGCGCCGGGAGCGGAATCAGTTTGTGATGTCATGGCAGAAAACGCGTGCGCCGGCGCCGGCGGAACGCAATGCGGCAAGGTTGAATTTGAGTGTTTGCACGGCCTCCGCAAGCGGGCAAAGGCGCGGCGGCGCGCCTTCGATTTGGTCAAGAAACGCACTGGCCTGCGCGGTGAAATGCGCATCGCGACCGGGCACGGGCACGGTTTCCCACGCCCACTCGCCAGCGCCGACACTCACGCCCACGCTGCTGCTCGCGCCCGCGCCACTGCCGCCAGCACCGATGCTCGCGCCAGCACCGCTGCCAGCGCCGCCGTCAGCACCGCCGCTCGCGCCGACACCACCGCTCGCGCCCGCGCCGCCGCCATCGTCGATCCGGCAGACGCCCCAACGCTGACGGTGAAGCTCGGCGCGCACGCTGCCGCGCGTGGCGTTGATTTGGATGATGGTTTCGTTGGGCGCCTGAAATTGGTTGAGCGCGTAGCTGACGAGGATGCCGCCGTTGCGGGCGCTCACGTGCGCGGTGTCCTCGACCCCGACGCCGGGGACGGCGAGATGCGCGCAATCGCACATCACGCTGTCGGTCGGGCCGGCGAGCCACTCGACCCAGTTGGCGAGATGCGTGAGCGCGTCCTGCACGGCGCCGCCGCCCGTCGCGCGGTCGCGGTAGTAGGTTTTTTCATAACCGGGGCGCAACAAGTGAAACGGCTGCCCGCAATGCACCACGATCTGCCGTATGTCACCCAACGCCACCCCGCCCTCGCCGGCAAAAAACGCGCGCACCCGGAGCAGCAGGGGAAACACCCTGTATACATAAGCGACCGCCACCTGCCGGCCCGCGCCGGCGCGGGCCTGTGCGTCGAGCAGCGCGCCGATGTCCCCCAGGGAAGTCGAGAGCGGTTTTTCGATGAGCACGTGGCAGCCCGCCTCCAGTGCGGCGACGGCCATCGGCACATGAAAAGGCGCGGGCGTGCAGATGACCGTCGCGTCAGGACGCCGGGAAAGCAAGGCATGGCGGAAGTCCGGGTCCGATTGCACGCCGTGGCGTTCGCTCACGGCGCGCAGCAGCGGCACGTTGGTGTCGCAGACGGTGACCTCGCACCGCCGCGTGGCCTGAAAGCACCGCAAATGACGTTCGCCGATGCTGCCGCAGCCGATTATGAGAATGTTTTTCGGGGCCATGTTTTTGAAATTTGGAGAGTGTATACATCAAAGTCAGCCCCGATGCCGCCGCTGTCAAAACAATTTTTTTCGCGCCCGGTGAAAAAAATCACCGGCGCTGGGGCATCAGGCAGCCCAGGCGGATATGGGCGGATCAGGCTGGGCTGTCTGATCAGGCCGATCTGTCTGATCTGTCTGATCGGCCCGATCGGCCCGATCAGCCCGATCGGTCCGGTCGGCCAGATCGGCCAGATCGGCCGGATTTTTCCATGCCTGCCACCCACTATTTTCTCCGTTATGAAAAATTCTGAAAAAAAGCCTTGCGCTCCGCTCTTTCGCCCCCTTTTTTCACGAACTTCACACCGCGCCACTTGGAATAAATCACTAGACAAATCACCCGGCTTCGAGAGCTGCCAATATCCACAACCACTTGAAAATGAGCTTGAAACGACAGAATAAAGTAACCGCAGCTCTCCAGCTCTCCAGCTCTCCAGCTCTCCAGCTCTCCAGCTCTCCAGCTCTCCAGCACCCATAGTGTAAATTACTTTTTAAGGGAGTACTGTGTACAGGTAAAACGGCGCGCCAGTGCCAGTGTCAGTAGGGAAGGGGGGCACGAAGACGCGCCAGCGCCTGGGACCGCCGGCGTCCCGCCGGCATCCGGCGCGAAGCGCCGCTCCTGCCCCACGCCATCCCACCAAACCTGCCGGCAAGATGCCGGCGCTCCCAGGCGCTGCCGCGTCTTCGTGCCCCCCTTCCCATCCGGTTTCGCCCCAAAGTCCCCTTACATCGCCCCAAAGACGTTCTTATTTACCCCAAAGACGTTCTTGTTTGCCTCAAAGTCATTCTTATTTGCCTCAAATAAGAACGACTTTACGCCGAACAAGAACGACTTTGCCCCAAATAAGAAAGACTTTGCCTCAAATAAGGACGACTTTACCCCAAACAAGGACGACTTTACGCCAAATAAGAACCACTTTGCCCTAAACAAGAACCACTTTGCTCCAAACAAGAACGATTTTGCGGCAAACAAGAACGACTTTGCGCCAGACAAGAACGTTCCCGGCCCTCATCGCCTCCCCTCCCGCCCCTCACCGCATCCCTCCCGCCCCTCACCGCATCCCTTCTGCCCCTCAACGCATCCCTTTTGCCCGCCATTGGGCAATTTTAACGCATTGGAATAAAACCATTAACCAAATCAGAAACACATGAGCACACACACCACCGGAAACATCCCGGCCCAGGACAACGAACTGCTGGCCTACAGTCGTCTTATCGAAAGCACCTGCCGCCTGCAACAGGCGCCAGCCGAATGGAACATCGACACCGCGTTGCTTCAGCAACTCACCGACCTGAACACCGCCGCCAAAACCGCCATCGACGCCAACGCCTCCCCGGAGACCCGCAGCCACTTCACCGTCGCCGCCAAAAACGCCGCCGTCGCCGCCCTCCACGCATTTCTCAGCGGCTTCATAAACTACCTGCTCGGCAACGCCTCCGTTCCCGACGAGGGCCTCGACGCGATGGGCATCCGTCCCCGTCACCCCGTGCATCACCAGCCCCTGCCGCCGCCCTCGGAAGCCCCGATTGTCGGCCTCGTCACCGGCCAGCACCACGATCTGGACATCTATTTCTACAAAAATCAGGCCGGCCACCCCACCACCTATCTTGCCGACCCCAACCACTACGGCGTGCTCCTCCAATACCGCTTCGAAGGAGCCACCGACTGGCAGCAAGCCATCGTCACCAAAAAACACCACACCCTCATCTTCGACGACGCCGCCGAGGGCAAATATCTGCAAGTGCGCGCCGCCTGGCTCAACCCCCGCCTCCAGCAAGGCCCCTGGAGCGACACCGACAGGAAACTGATCAACTGAATAACTGATGTTACGCGTCACGTAGGGCCTGACCTTGTGTCAGGCCGCGAATTACTGTGCGGCTTCCTACGCGAGCGCGGCCTGACACAAGGTCAGGCCCTACGAAATCCTGCCAGTCGCGTAACATCAGTGAATAAAAACC
>JAISGL010000223.1 GCA_031263125.1 Opitutaceae bacterium
GACGCCCGCGCCACAGCGTCTTGCTTGTCCAGTTTTTGAGATGCGCCCCGGAAGAACATAGCGGTGCCTTTTGAATCTCAAAATCCTGCCGTCTGCGTAACATCAGTTACTTCTCAGGATAGTAGTATAAGGTGCGGTTGGGCGCGGTTGGGCAGGGAGCGGGGCGCATAGTAAAAATTGATGCCCGCGCATCTCGTAGGGCCTGACCTTGTGTCAGGCCGCGCACGCGTGGGAGGCCACATTGGTAATTCGCGGCCTGACACAAGGTCAGGCCCTACGAAATCCCGCCATCCGCGTAACATCAGTTAAAAATTGATGCTGCGCGGCAGTCCTGGAGGTGGAGTTCGCGTTGTGTCCAAGAACGGAGTTCGCGTTGAAAATGTCGAATTACCATTTGTGGCAATGTTATTATCGGATGTTACGCGACTGGCAGGATTTTGTAGGGCCTGACCTTGTGTCAGGCCGCGTTTGCGTGGGAGGCCACACAGGTAATTCGCGGCCTGACACAAGGTCAGGCCCTACGAAATCTGCCGGCTGCGTAACATCAGTTATCAGGCAACCCCGTTGGGGTTGTGTGATTATTATCGGATTTCCCAAGGCAGGCGACGTTGTCGCCAGCCTTGGGCTATAATAGGCAACGGCTTCGCCGTAGCTGTATCCAAGCAACGGCTTCGCCGTCGCTGTACCAAGCAACGGGTTCGCCGTAGCTGTAACAAGCAATGGTTTCGCCGTAGCTGTATCCAAATAATGGTTTCGCCGTAGCTGTACCCGGCAACGGGTTTGCCGTGGCTATCTGCCGTAATTACCTCCGTCGTGCGCGGCGGCGCGGTTCAGGGCGCTGGCTATGGCTTTGATCGAGGCAAACTCAATGTTCGTGTTGATGCCCACTCCATAATAGGTGCGGCCTCGGGGCGTTTTGATTTGGATATACGACGCGGCACGGGCTTCGGCGCCTTTGCCCAGCGAGTGCTCACTGTAACTGATGAGTTCAAACTTGGGGAGTGGCGTGTTTTCGGCGAGGGCACGCACAAAGGCGTCGATCGGGCCGTTGCCTTGGGCGGTGATTTTTTGCGGTTTGCCGGCGTCGATGCGCACGGTCGCTTCGCAGCGCACGGTGTTGTCGCGTTTTTCGGTGGTTTTGAAGTGGTCCACCTGGAGGGGCGTGGCGCGGTGGAGATACTCGGTCTCGAAGGCGGCGAGGATTTGCGCGGGGGTGAGTTCGGTGCCTTCGGCGTCGGCAATGTCGTTGATGATTTTGCCGATTTCCTTGTGCATGGGTTTCGGGAGTTGGTAGCCGTAACCGGTTTCGAGCACGTAGGCGACGCCGCCTTTGCCGGATTGGGAGTTGATGCGGATGATGGCTTTGTAGCTGCGTCCAAGGTCGGCGGGGTCGATGGGGAGGTAGAGGACGTCCCAGGGTTTGGAGGGAGTTTGGCGGGGCATGGATTTTTTGATGGCGTCCTGGTGCGAGCCGCTGAAGGCGGTGAAGACGAGTTCGCCGGCGTAGGGGTGGCGGGGGGGGACTTCCATGCGGGTGCAGCGTTCGTAGGTTTCGCGGATGGCGTTGATGCGGCTGAAGTCGAGGCGGGGGTCGATGCCGTGCGTGTAGAGGTTGAGGGCGACGTTCATGATGTCGAGATTGCCGGTGCGTTCGCCGTTGCCGAAGAGGGTGCCTTCGACGCGGTCGGCTCCGGCGAGGAGCGCGAGTTCGGTGGCGGCGACGCCGGTGCCGCGGTCGTTGTGGGTGTGGAGGGAGACGGTGGTGAGGTCGCGGCGGGTGAGGTGGGCGCACATCCATTCGATTTGGTCGGCGTGGATGTTGGGGGTGGCGTACTCGACGGTGGCGGGGAGGTTGAGGATGATTTTGTCCTGCGGGGCGGGTTGCCAGACGTCGGTGACGGCTTCGCAGATTTCGAGCGCGAAATCGAGTTCGGTGCTGGTGAAGCTTTCGGGCGAGTATTCGAGGCGCAGGCGCGTGCCTTCGGCGATGAGGGGCTGCGCGTGTTGTTTGAGGTAGCGCGTGGCGTCGGTGGCGATGGTTTTGATGTCGGCGCGGGTGGCGTCGTTGAAGACGTATTCGCGTTGTTTGGGCGAGGTGGAGTTGTAGAGGTGGAAGATGACGTCCGGGGCGCCGCGGATGGCTTCGAGGGAGCGGGTGATGAGTTCTTCGCGGCACTGGCAGAGGATTTGGATGGCGACGCCGGGGGGGATGAGGTTGCCGTCGATGAGGCGGCGGCAGAAGTCGAATTCGATTTGGGAGGCGGAGGGGAAGCCGATTTCGATTTCCTTGAAGCCGATGTCGTGGACGAGCATGGAGAAGTATTCGAGTTTTTCGGCGACGCTCATGGGTTGGGCGAGGGCCTGGTTGCCGTCGCGGAGGTCGACGCTGCACCAGATGGGGGCGCGGGTGAGGGTGCGGTCGGGCCACTGGCGGTTGGGCAGGGCGACGGGGGGGAAGGGGGTGTATTTGGTGATGGGTGCTTTTTGCATGGTGTGTGGATGTGTTGGCGTGTGGATGTGGCGTTGTGTGGTGGCGGGTGGTGGTGCGGGCGTGGCGGAGGGAGAGGTGTGAGAGGGAGAGCGTGAGAGGAGGAGGGAGGTGAAGAGGGAAGTGTGAGAGAAGGAGAGGAGGTGAGAGAAGAGGCGATGCGTGCAAACATCGCAGGCCGCTGCGCGCATTCTTTGCGGGCGGTGAAAAACAGGCGGGGGGATGACGCACGATCAGCCGCTTGCGCGACCTTCCCGGATCGTGCGTCTAGATAAGTCGGAGCGCCTGTGTGTGTGCGATGTTTCGCATGTGTTGGCGCGCACGCAAAACATGGGCGGGGCGGGAGTCAAGCGGGGATTTTTTTTGCGAGGGGGGGAGGGGAAAGAGGGAAGAGGGAAGGAGGAAGGAGGAAGGAGGAGGGGGGAGGAGGAGGGGGGAGGAGGAGGGGGGGAGAGGGGGGAAGGGAAGGCAGATGGAGATTTTTATGGAGGAATGCGCGTATTTTTGCATCTTGACACATGCCGCGCCTTTTCGGGTGACGCATGACGCATGACGCAGGTGTTTGATGATGCGCCAAAATCAGTTGAACCTCATTTTTCGATTCATGACAAAATCCACTCCAATGTATTCCCGTAATAAAATAGCCGTCGCGTCGGCGGTTTGTTCGCTCTTCGCCGGCGGCTTGTCCACCGGGGTCATCGGGGCCGCCGAGGCCGCCGGGACTGCCGAGGTCGCCGGGGTCGCCGGAACCGCCGGAACCACCGGGGCCACCGCGACGCCCGCGCAGATCGAAATCGCCGGCGCCATGCGGCGCGCGTTCGACTGGCAGATCACGCATCGCACGACCGACAAGGACGTCGACACCAGCAGCGGTCCGCGCGGCTGGGTGCATGGCGCGTTCATGACCGGTGTCATGGAGGCGTATCGCACGACGGGCGACGCGGCGTATCTCGATTACGCGTGGAAAACGGGCGGGGGCAATTCGTGGAAACCCGGCCCGCGCCCCGAGCACGGCGACGACCACGTCATCGGGCAATCGTATCTCGAACTCGCCGAAATCGACCGCGACCGCGCCGACATCAAGCCGATCGTCGGGACATTCGACCGGCTCCTCGCGGAAAAACACGACGGCGCGAAACTCCTCTGGTGGTGCGATTCGCTCTACATGCAGCCGCAGGTCTGGGCGCGCCTCACCAAAGTCACCGGCGACCCGAAATATCTCGCCGAGATGGACCGGCTTTATTGGGAGTCGCACGGGTTTTTATACGACAGGGACGAGCATCTGTTTTTCCGCGACAAAGGCTACATGCCGCACGACAGGGATTTCAAGCCGGTGCGCGTCAAAAACGGGCGCAACGATTATTTCCTCGAACGAAACGGCAAAAAAATGTTCTGGTCGCGCGGCAACGGCTGGGTGTTCGCGGGCCTGCCGCGCATCATGGATTACATCCCGAGGGACGACCCGCGCCGCGCCAGATACGAGGCGCTTTTCAAGGAAATGGCCGCGCGCATCGTCGGGTTGCAATCGCCCGACGGACTCTGGCGCATGGGCTTGCTCGACCCGGCGGCGTATGGTCACGGCGAGGAAAGCGGCAGCGCGTTTTTCATTTACGGACTCGCGTGGGGTGTGCGCACGGGTTTGCTCGACGCGACGGTTTGCCACCCCGCGGTCGAACGCGGCTGGCGCGCGCTTCGCGCCTGCCAGCAACCCGGCGGCATGGTCGGCTACGTGCAACCCATCGGCGCCGCTCCCGGCAAACACTCGGAAAACACGTCGCAGGAATACGGCACCGGGGGCTTTTTGCTCGCGGCCTCGGAAATGTACAAACTCAACGCCGCCGGCCAGCCCGCTTTCGTCGCGAAACCCGCGCTCGAAGCCACCGGGCAGCGCGCCTATCAAGTCGTCGTCCTCACGCGCATCATGGAGCCGATGCTCACCGCCGCCGCCGGGGGCATGTTGAAGGAAAAACTCCCCAAAATCGACACGCCCCGCGACCGTTTCGCCCCGCTCGAAGCGCTCGGACGCGGACTCGCCGGCATCGCCCCGTGGCTCGAACTTGGCCCCGGTGACGACGCCGAGGGCAAGCTCCGCGCCCGCTACATCGACCTCGCCGTGAAAGCCATCCGCCACTCGACCGACCCGGAATCCCCCGCGTATGTCCTGTTCGACGAACGCGGCCAGCCGCTTGTCGACACCGCGTTTCTCGCGCAGGCGCTCCTCCGCGCGCCGGAGCAACTCTGGGGCAATCTCGACGGGCGGACGCGCGCCAACGTCGTCGCCGCGCTCAAAATCTCGCGCAAGACAAAACCCGGAAAAAACAACTGGGAACTCTTCAGCGCCACGGTCGAGGCCGCGCTCCTCAAATACACCGGCGAGTGCGACATGAAGCCCATCGAAACCGCCGTCAACGATCACAACACTTGGTACAAAGGCGACGGCGCCTACGGGGACGGCGCGCAGTTTCACTGGGATTATTACAACAGCTTCGTGATCCAGCCCATGCTTTGGGAAGTGCTCGAAGTGTGCGCGGAAAAAAATCTCCCCATCGCAAAACACCTTCCCGAAATTCAAAAGCGCGCGCGCCGCTACGCCGTCGTGCAGGAAATGCTGATTTCGCCCGAAGGCACGTTCCCGATCATCGGGCGCTCCTCGTGTTATCGCTTCGGCGCGCTGCAAACGCTCAGCCTTGTCGCGCTGCGCAACCAGCTCCCGCCGACCGTCACGCCCGGCGCCGCCCGCTCCGCGCTCAACGCCGTCATCAAACGCATGATCGAAGCGCCGGGCACATTTGACAAAAACGGCTGGCTGCAACGCGGCGTCGTCGGTGACCAGCCGCAAATGGCCGAGAGTTACATCAACAACGGCAGCATTTATCTATGCACGTTCGGCCTGCTCCAACTCGGCCTTCCGCCGGACGATCCCTTCTGGACGGAACCGGGCCGCCCGTGGACGCAACAACGCCTCTGGTCCGGCGAAGACATGCCCGCCGATCATTCGATATAGCCGGCCATTTCCAAAAAACACCGTGGCCGTGGGAAGGCCGCGTGTGGCAGGGGTGAGTGCGACAGAGCCGCGGGCGTCCCGCCCGCTGACGGCGAAGCCGCCGGATCGAGTAGCACGGGCATCTTGCCCGTGGACGGCGCGAAGCGCCGCCCCCCCATGCCAGCCCCGACGCGGGCGTCTCGCCCGCGCTACTCCCGGAACACGGTCAAGATGCCCGTGCTGCGGCGTCTTGCTTGTCCGGTTTTTGAGATGCGCCCGGGCGGCAGCGCATTGAGCGTTCTGGCTGGTGTCGGAAGCGGGGGGCTGCAAGTGTCGGGCGCCTTTTGGCTGAATTTATCAGAACATCGTGAAACCCGGCTTCCTGCGAACTTTTGCTCTTTTGTCCGCCATCGTCATCGGCGCGCTTTGTCCGTGGGCGCATGTGTTTTCGTGGATGA
>JAISGL010000362.1 GCA_031263125.1 Opitutaceae bacterium
TGTTGGTCAGAAGCGAGAGCGTGAAGGCGTCGAGTTTCGTCATGTCGGCGCCGAGGATCAGCGGGGAGCGCGCGATGCACCAGAGCGTCATGCAGAGGATTTGTTCGTCGCGCGTGAAGCGGGTCGGCTTGTCGAAACGGATGATGCCGAAGGGCAGCATGTCGGCGTCGGGCCACGCGCCTTCGGTGCGATAGGGCGTCCATTTGTCGACGCGGGGAAACATTTCGAGGAGCAGTTTCCAGTTGTCCCAAAAATCGTCGCTGATGCGCCACAGGTTGGCGTGCGTCATGACGTGCGCGCCGCGCGCGAGCGGCGTGTCGCCGGGAGAGAGGCTGAGGACGATGGGGCGTCCGCTCGCGGTGATGGCTTTGCGGATGGCTTCAATCTCGGCCTGCTGCGTGGCGTCGTAGGGGCGCGCGATGTCGTCGACTTTCACGAAGTCAACGCCCCACGAGGCGTAGAGTTTGAAGAGCGAATCGTAGTAGGCTTGCGCGCCGGGTTTGGACATGTCGACGCCGAACATGTCGGGGTTCCATTTGCAGATGCTGGACTGGTCGGCGATGTCGGCGGCGCGCGCGGTCGTGCCGAGGATGGGCGTGTTGGCCCGCACCGCCTGTCGCGGGATGCCGCGCATGATGTGGATGCCGAAGCGCAGACCTTTCGCGTGAATATAATCGGCGAGCGGCTTGAAGCCCGCGCCGCCGGCGGAAGAGGGAAAACGGTTCGGCGCGGGGATGAGGCGGCTGTGCGTGTCCATCGCGAGCGACGCGCCGGGCTTGTAGTCGTGGCCTTTGGAATTTGGTTCGTACCACTGGATGTCGACGGTGAGGATATCCCAGCCGAACGGTTTCAGTTTTTCGGCCTGCGCGCCGGCCTGCGCCCTGGCTTGCTCCTCGGTGATTGTTGTGCCGAAACAATCCCAACTGTTCCAACCCATCGGCGGCGTTTTGGCCCAGGCGTGGAAAGGTTGCGGAGGCGCGCTTTGGCGGACGGCGGGCGGCGAGGCGGCGGCGGCGGCGGAAGCGACGGCGAACGCAAACGCGGAACACGCGAGGCTAAGCGGCGCGAGCAGGGAGCGCGGCGTTGTTGTGAGTGTTGAGAGGATTTTCATGACGGCATTGGACAATAAGACGAAGTAATAAACATTATAGTATAAACGGCAGAAGGCATCCGCGGCGTTACATGACAGTAAAGGACGCGGCGGGTTGTCTACTTTACTGTCATGTAACGCCGCGGATGCCTTCTGCCGCTTATACACTGACAATGCCGACCACACAAAGCTGACAACGCTTTTTCCACTTTTCCACTCATGAAATACAATATTCTGCATCTTTTCCGTTGCCGGTTATTTTTCCCCTTTTTTGCCGGATTCTCCGCACATGCGATTGCCGCCGATGCGACGCCCGCGGCGGCTCCGATTTCATGGGGCAACCAAGTCTGGCAAATCCAGATCGACCCTGCGAGCGGCGCGCTCGTTCATATTGAAAACAAGGACGACCCGCACCACATGAACTGGCTGCGCTCGCCCGGACACTGGGAATATCGTGACTGGGTGCCGGAAACATCCTCCGGAGCGAGGACATCCGACGGACAGTGGGGGCTTGTGAGTACAACGCAGACCGGATTGATGCACGTCGCGCAAACCCGGCGGCTTTCGGAGCGCGCGTGGGAAGCCGTTTGTACAAGCGCGGCGCTCACCGTCGTTGTCCGGCGCGAACTCGATGCCGGCGGCGATCTCATTGAATCATATACATTCAAAAATACCGGTGTGGTGGACATGACGTTTCCCGTAGGCTCGATTTCCATCACCGCCCCGTTTTTCGATCAATATCCCGATTCCCGCGAAAGTCTCACGCGACGCTGTCACGCGCATCTGTGGATGGGCGGCGGCTCCGCCTGGATAAACGCCATGCGCATGGGCGCCGAATCCCCGCATCTCGGCCTCGTCGTCACGCAGGGCGCCCTTGAAAACTACAGCCAGCATGGCGGCGCCTTCAATGACAGGGGCGTGTTTCTTCTTCATCCCGGCGCGATTCGCCTTAAACATAATGAAACCGCAACCCTCTCCTGGCGGCTCTTCTGGCACAAAGGCTGGGATGACTTTTTTATAAAAGCCGCCGCCACTCCCGGATTTGTACGCCTGACCGCAAAAAACTACGTTGTCACCGCCGGACAACCGCTCGAAATCACGGCTGAATCCACCGACTCCCTCGCCTCCGCCAAAATACTCGTCGATGGGATTCCCGCCGAAACTTACATTAAAGACATTAAAAACGGACGCATCAGCGCATCAATCCCGACATCCAAACCCGGTGATATTATTATCACACTCGACGATGAGGGCCGCAAAAGCATATTGCGCGCGTTTGTCACGCCACCTGTTGACGCGCTGATTGAGGCGCGGCTGAAATTCATTATTCGGAAACAACAGCGCAATGCGCCCGGTGATCCGCTTGATGGCGCCTATCTTTCATATGACAATGAAACCGGAAAGCAGGTTTACAGCGCATCGACTTCCGATCACAACGCCGGTCGCGAACGCGTCGGCATGGGAGTGCTCGGCGCTTTATATTTGCCGCTTTGCCGCGACGCGGCCTTCAAGGCCGAACTCGCGGAAAGCCTGAAACGTTACTCCGACTTTATCACTCGCGAACTTGAAAACGAGGATGGCGTGGTATTTGAACAAATCGGGAGAAAAAAGAGCGGGCGTTTGTATAATTTTTCCTGGGTCGCGCATTTCCACCTCGCCATGTATCAAGCCACCGGCGACCGGCGGCAACTCGACTGTTTCGTGCGTGTGCTGCGTGCTTATTATGCAACAAAGGAAGGCGCTCACTTCCATCTGATTGGCATGCCCGTCACCGACGGGTTGAAGGCGCTGGAACAGGCCGGGCGCAATGCCGAGCGCGTGGAACTTCTCGGAAAAATTCGCGAGCACGCCGACAATTTTTTAAAGAGGGGAACCGATTATCCGCGTGCCGAAGTCAACTACGAGCAATCCATCGTCGGGCCTGCCGTGCAGTTGCTTGCCGAACTGCATCTCGCCACCGGTGAGAATCGTTACCTCGAAGGGGCGAAGGTGCAGATGCCCCTTCTGGAAGCCTTCGCGGGCAGGCAGCCCGACTCGCGGCTATATGAAATTTCGATTCGCCACTGGGACGATTTCTGGTTCGGCAAATACCGTGTTTATGGCGACACCATGCCGCATTACTGGAGCGCGATCAACGCGGCCGCGTTTGCATATTACGGGATCGCCACGAAAGACGCGGAGTGGCTGCGACGCGCCGACGCCGTGGTCAAAGGCAATCTCTCGCTCTTCACGCCGGACGGCGCCGGTTCCGCGGCGCATCTCCATGCGTTCGCGACAAACGGCCAGCGTGGAGAGCGCAATGACCCGTGGGCAAACGATCAGGATTGGGCGCTCGTCTATCTTCTCATGACGCGCGCGCTTTCCAAATCGTAACCGCTTTCCAAACCATAACGCTATTGAAACAATATAAAACATCAACTCATGCAAGATATTTATAGATTATCCATATTACAAATGAAAAAACAAATAATACTTGGCGGACGCGGCCTGATGGCAGGCGGACTCCTGATGCTTGCCAGCATGGCGCTGGCATCGGAAAAAGTCATCGCGCAGGACGCCACGATGAACGAAGTCAATCTGGCTGAAGTGGCGTCAGTCTCCAGCCTCCATTGCTCCCGCGATACCACATTGACAGCACTCAATGACGGTTTCACGCCGCGCAATTCCGCCGACAGGACGCATCGCTCCTATGGCAACTGGCCGCGCACGGATACGCAATGGGTTCAATATGAATGGAGCCAGCCCATCGTGACAAACAAGATGGACATCTATTGGTGGATTGACGGACGCGGCGTGGGTGCGCCGAAAGCGTGCCGTTTATTATATTGGGACGGCCACGATTTTGTGCCCGTGAAAAACTCCGCCGGTTTGGGTGTGGCTGGCAATACTTTCAACACCACCACGTTTGATGAGGTGCGGACTGCCAGATTACGTTTGGAAATCATTTCGGACGGAAAACTCTCCACGGGCATTCTGGAGTGGAAAGTTTATGACGCAGGCGGCTCGCCCGATTTCCCGCCAATCACAAAGGCAGGCATTGACCGTGTGGTGATTCTGGGTGGAAAAACATATCTGTCCGGCCAGGCCAGGTCGATCAAGAACGGCACGCCGTTGGTACAATGGAGCAAAACATCCGGCCCGGGCAACGTAACCTTTGCCGACGCCAGGGCATTGGAAACGACCGCGACCTTTGACCAGGCGGGCGACTATATGCTGCAACTCACGGCGCGCGATCGCGGTTTAAGCTCAAGTGATTCCTTGAAAGTGCGCGCGGAAACACCGCCGCCCAAGGACCGTCTCGACGTGGTTTACACAAAGCGTTACAGCATTGATAATCCGTTGTGGAACGCACGCGCGAAAGCGCTCATCACAAACTGGATTCCACACTGCATCGACCACATCAACCGCACCGATCTTCCGCGTGGCGCGGGCGGGATTGACAATTTTGTCGAGGCTGGCAAGGCGTTGCGCGGCGAACCGCATGGCGCGCACAAGGGTTTTATTTTTTCCAATGCGTGGGTTCATCAAACAGTCGAATCCATGTGCATCGCGCTGATGGTAAATCCGCAAGGCGATCCGGAAATCATCGCCTCGCAGGAAAAAATGAAAACCACGCTTGAAGATTGGATTCCCAAAATATTATCCGCACAGGAAGCCGGCGGTTATCTGCAAACCGCCTTTACGCTGGCTGACCGGGATCGCTGGCCTGAAAGGTGGTCGCCACAACACCGCGCCGACCACGAGGGTTATGTCGCGGGCTATTTCATCGAATCGGCCATCAATCATTACACACTGACGGAGGGCAAGGATTTGCGATTGTATAACGCGGCCAAAAAACTTGCGGATTGCTGGGTGGCCAACATCGGGCCGGACAAAAAAGAATGGTATGACGGCCATCAGGAAATGGAACAGGCGCTGGTCCGCTTCGGTCGTTTCGTGAACGACATGGAAGGCCACGGTCGCGGCGATGCCTATATCAAACTCGCACGGTTCCTCCTCGATTCGCGCCGTGGCGGTTCGCCATACGACCAAAGCCACCTGCCGCCCATCCGGCAATATGAGGCGGTGGGCCATGCCGTGCGTGCCGTGTATTTTTATTCCGGCATGGCCGACATCGCGGCGGAAACAGGCGACATTGATTACGAAAGCGCGGTCATGTCCCTCTGGGACAGCATGGTGAACAAAAAGTATTATATTACCGGTGGCATCGGCAGCGGCGAGACATCGGAAGGTTTCGGCCCAAATTATTCGCTGCGCAATGAAGCCTATTGCGAAGCCTGCTCCAGTTGCGGGCTGATTTTCTTCCAATACAAACTGAACCTCGCCCGCCACGACGCAAAATATGCCGATCTCTACGAGGAAACGATGTATAATGCCCTGCTCGGCTCCATGGACCTTGCGGGTAAAAATTTCTACTACGACAATCCCCTGATTGATGGAAAGGCGCGTTATCCGTGGCACAACTGCCCTTGCTGCGTCGGCAATATCCCGCGCACCCTGCTGATGATTCCCACCTGGACATATGTGAAGTCCGCCGGCGGCAT
>JAISGL010000371.1 GCA_031263125.1 Opitutaceae bacterium
AATAAAATAATATCCTTCCGAACGGTTGCTGGGCATGTGCAGCAACCGTTCGGAACTTTCCATATTTTACCCCTATAACTAATGTTACGCGATATGCAGGGCCTGACTTTGCGTCAGGCCCTGTGCGCGCCCGCATAACATCAGTGAGCGAGTCTTTCGTAGCGCAGGCTTCCAAGCCTGCCGACGGCGAAGCCGCCCCTGCTCCAACGCACGGAGCGGCGTTTCCACGGCTGCGGTATTCTTGAAAATGCCCGTCAGAATACGCCGTTTCCGCCGCGGCCGGCAAGGCGCAGCTTCCAGCGTTCGGCGTGGCGCGCGAGGCGGATGGGCGCGTCGAAGGCGGCGGAGAGCGTCCTGCCGGTGAGCGCGCTGGCGAGCGGGCCTTGCGCGAGGACTTTGCCCGCGCGCAGCACGAGAGCGTGCGTGAAGGCCGGCGTGATTTCCTCGACGTGATGTGTCACGAGGACTAGCGCGGGGCTGGTGTGCCGGCGGGCGAGTTTTTCGAGAAACGCCAGAAAATGTTCGCGCGCGACAGGGTCCAGGCCGGAGCAAGGTTCGTCGAGGATGAGCAGGCGCGGGTTTGCCATGAGGGCGCGGGCAATGAGGACACGCTGGCGTTCGCCTTGCGAAAGGTGAAGCCATTCGCGGCGGGCGAGGTGTCCGGCGCCGGCGAAGCGGAGACGTTTGAGCGCGGCGGCCTCGTCAGCACGCGTGGTTTTCATCCAGAGATCGAGCTGCGCGTATTTGCCGCTGATGACGGTCTCGATGGCAGGCTCGGCGGGCGGAATCGAGGCTTGGAGCGAACTGGTTACGATGCCGATCCGGAGGCGGAGGTCGCGCCAGTCGCATTCGCCGTAGCGGTGGCCGAGCACGGCGACGTTGCCGGCGGTGGGCGAAAAGTAGCCCGTGATGGAACGGAGGAGCGAGGTTTTGCCGCAGCCGTTGGGGCCGAGGATGACCCAATGCTGTCCGCGCGCGACACGCCACGCGATGTCGTCGAGGATGACGGTCCGCCCGCGCTCGATGCGCAGGCCGGAGACATCGAGGATGGCGGAATTCGTGGATATGTCGGCGGACTTTTTCATGCGTGAAAGGCACACAGGCTGGCTCTTTGCAGCGCGAATTTCCAGTCCGCATTGGTGAGCATTGGTGCGCATTGGTGAGCAAACGCGGGCGGATGGCCATGCAGGCTTGGCAGCCTGCGCTACGCCGATCCGGCGGCTTCGCCGTCAGCGGGCGGGATGGCCCGCGCTACGCCGGATTTTTTGGGTTTTCCGCCGGGCTTACGCCTTTACCTCGACAACCACCTGAATCTCGACGGTGGCATTTTTGGGCAGGCCCGCGACGGCCACGGCGGCGCGCGCGTGCCTGCCGGCTTCGCCAAAGACCGCGACGAAGAGGTCGCTGGCGCCGTTGATTGCGGCGGGGCTGTCGGCGAAACCGCTGACGGCGTTCACGAAGCCGTTGACAAAAACAATGCGGGCAACGCGATCAAGCGTGCCGAGCGCAGCCTTGATGTTGGCGAGCGTGACAAGCGCGCAAACACGTGCGGCGTCATAGGCCGCCTGCGCGTTTTGCTCGCGTCCGGCCTGGCCGGTGTGCGTGAGCTGCCCGTCGATGACCGGGAGCGCGCCCGCGCAGTAGAGGAGGTTTCCCGTGAGGACGGCGGGAAGATAATTGCCCGCAGCGGCTGGCGCCGCGGGGAGTTTGATGCCGAGTCCGGCGAGTTTTTGTTCCGGGTTCATGGTGGTGAAACAATGACGCGGCGCGCGGCGCGGGCAAGTTCCGCCATGTGTCATTTATGGATGCGTTCGAGGATGACATTCCTGCCTTCAAGCCACCTTATCGTTCGCGGCAGTCCCCAAATGCCAGATATGTTGTTGCCGGGAGCATCCAAAGCTGGAAATCAACTTGAAAAAAGGCTGGAATCAGTCTTATTTCAGGCCACGAATAAAACTAAAAAATGAACACGGCGCTTACAATTTCCGATGCCAAGGCAAAGTTGGGACAATTAGTCAGGGAGGCAATGGCAGGCAAAGAAATCTTCATTCGGAGCGGCCACGGTGAGCAAGCGTTTGTCCAGTTGGTTGCCGTTACTCTGCCCGACCCAATACCACGCATCCCGCCCGGTGGTCTCAAGGTCACTGCCGGGCAGATTGCCTTGCATGAAACCTTCCCGATTGGAGACGAGGAGATGTTTGAAAGATGAAGGACAAAAAAAGTTCCCCGGCTTCCACCTTTCAACAGTGGGATGTTGTCAAGGTTCGCGTCTATGAATCTGACCGTGATGAACATTATGTTGTTGTCATTTCTCCCGATGAAATTTGCGAAAAGGGCACGCGTATAAATGTTCTTTATGGCAGCACCAGGAGACCGGCCGAACCTTTGCAGCCCTGTCATGTTTTGTTAAACGGGGCTGACGGTTTCGAGCGGCAAACAGCCATTGATTGCACCTTTTTGCACGTCATTCCCAAAGTGAAAATCACATCTGTTGCCGGACGTGTCGCCCATGTGCGCCGTCGTGAAATCCAGCGACAAATCAACGCGGCCTTGCGTTTCTTTCAATAGGTCTGTTGTGGATTTAAGTCATCTTGTCACTCGCAGCAGTCCTCAGATGTCAGAGATATGTTATTTTCGATGGCATCCTGTGTGTTTTTTCGGGCAAAGATGTTTGTTGGGGTTGCGGGGCGGGCGGGCTTTGCCACTTTAATCGGGACATGCCGACACTTACCGCTGATGCCGCATCCGCCAGCGTCCTTGCGCTTGGCGACTGGCAGGAACTTGCCGCGCGCGATCCCGAGGCTGCCGCGCGCGAGCTGGCGCAACGCCTGAAGACGTCGCTTTCGCCGGAGCAACGGCGCTCGTGTTTTGCGGACGTTGCGGATTTGGCGGCGCTGGCGGATGGATTCCGCCGGGCGGCGGCGTTGCCAAGGGCGGAGGCGCCGCTTGCCGGCGTGCCTTACACGTTGAAGGACCTTTATCATGTGGCGGGAAAACCGGTGCGCGCGGGTTCGCGTTTTCCGTTCGATCTGGCGCCGGTGCGCGGGCAGTCGGGCCGTCTGCCGCAAATGCTCGAATGCGCGGGCGCGGTGCTCGCGGGGCGCACGCATTTGTACGAATTTGCCTACGGGCTGACCGGTGAAAACGAGACGCACGGCGATTGCGAGCATCCGCGTTTTCCGGGGCGCACGACGGGCGGGTCGAGCAGCGGCGCTGCCGCGAGCGTGGCGGCGGGGATCGTGCCGTTTGCCGTGGGCACGGACACGGGCGGCTCGGTGCGCGTGCCGGCGGCGTTTTGCGGCCTGTTTGGCATGCGGCTGACGCCGGGCGACGAATGGATCGCTGATGCGTTTCCGCTCGCGCCGGGATTCGACACGGCGGGCTGGTTCACGCGGAACGCCGCCGACATGGAGAGCGTGAACCGGGCGATTCTCGGACCGGGCGTGCCGGAGCAGGCGGGACGCGAACTGCGCGGATGCTTTGTCGATTTCGCGGCGTCGGGGCTTTCGGTGAAAGTGACGCGCGAGTTTTTGCGCGCGCTGCGCGAGGCGGGCGGGAGGCTCGCTCCGCCGCCCGACCGGATCACGCGGGAGGAGATTGCGCGGACGTTTCACGGGGCGCTGCAATCGTATGTGATTTTGCAGAGCACGGAGGCATACGGCGTGCATCGGCAGTGGCTCGACAAACACCGCGAGCATTACAGCAAGGATGTGTGGGAGCGGCTGGATCGCGGGCGGCGCTGGGAGGACAGCCAGTTGGATGCGGCGCGCATCAAGCGGCGCGCGGTGTGCGTGTTTTGGGAGCGTTTTTTCGAGAGCTACGATTTTTTCGTGATGCCCGCGACGCCGTTCACCGCGCTGACGAAGGCGGAGTGTACGCAGGCGAATCGCGACTGGCTGCTGGCGCTGATGGCGCCGGCGAGTCTGGGCGGTCTGCCGGTGCTGACAGTGCCGGTGCGGTTGCCGTCGGGTTTGAGCGCCGGCTTGCAAGTGATCGTGCGCGACCCGCGCAGCCCCGTGATTTCCAAGGTGCTCAGGCGGATGGCGTGAGGATGGAGATGACGCGAGCAGTTCCCCGCGCCGCTGCGCGTCCATTATGCGCCGGCCACACGTGTCGCGCCGGCTTTTGTCCTCCAACACTTCCGTGCTGATTGTTTCCATCCGCACATCCGCACAGCTTACCCGCAAATCCCCCCCGCCGGCTGCGTAACATCAATTATATAGGAAAAATATAAAAAATTCCAAAGGGTTGCCGCACATGCTCGCAATCTTTCGAGAATATATGATTTTATTTTCCAAAATCAATCTCCTTTTTTATTTTGTATTTTTTATTTTGCGGCTGATTAATGAATTAATGATCAATGATTTTGTCTTGTTATAAATTACACTTCAACTTCACTGTCAATAACGCACCCGAAGCGTTCACGCGCGCTCGAGGCCAGGCTGCATTCATCCTGTAAACCCTGCTAATCCTGTCATTATATAATTTTATAAAAACTATTTTCCCGTGCTCCCAAACCCGCCCGCGCCGCGCTTTGTATCATCCAGTTCACTCACCTCGACGACCTCCGGATATGAAATTTTCTCGATTATAAATTGCGCAATCCTATCGCCTTTTTTGAACGCAACCCTCGTCTGCGACGTGTTCAGCAGCACAACACCCAGCTCCCCGCGATACGCCTCGTCCACCACGCCCGCGAGGCAATGCACGCCGAGCTTCCACGCGTTGCCCGAGCGATCCGCCACGCGGCCGTAGTGCCCCTCCGGCACCGCCACCGCAAGCCCTGTCTTCGCGATGCACCGCTGCCCCGGCTCAATCGAAAAATCCCCGGTCGAATACAAATCCAAACCCGCGTCCGTGGGATTCGCGCGCGTGGGGATTTTTGCCTCGGGACTCAGCTTTTTGAATTGGATAATCATATCGAAAACCCCGATTTTGCGCCGCACTCCCCAAACGCAACCCCAAATCCCCAAAGAATTCCTCAAAAAAAACGCACTGAAAACAGGCGCTTTTTCTTCACAACGCAAATCCCGCGCATCCGCGTGAAACCCCCGCCCGGCATCTCGCGCAACCCGCTCCCCAACAACCTCTTTTGCCACTCATTTGGCAAAACCCCGAAACAGCCGGCATGTTATTCACACGATGATGTGAATAAGTTTTTCGGTAAAATCATCAAAAATGAGCACTTCCGCAGGAATTCTGCTTGAAAATGGTGGGGCATTGTGGATTGTTGTGGAGCGTTTTGGAGCACAGCGAAAAAACGCACTCCTCACCATCAATGGAACCACAAGGCACAACAGTTTATACCGGCGAAGCGCGCCACATGCTCGACGACAAGAATCGGCTCACGATTCCGTCGGGCTGGCGCTCGTCCGCCGGTGTCGGGGCCGCGTTCCTCGCCGTCCCCCAAACCGACGACGCCGGCAACCATTTTATCGCCGTGCTCACCCCCGCGAAAGTCGCCGCCATACACGCCAACGCCGCGCAAATCCCCATTTCCAACATCAAGGCCCGCCAGGCGCTCACCCGCTTCTTTTCGCGCTCGCAGGATTTTTCTTACGACAAGCAGGGCCGCGCCGCCATCACACCCGAACACTGCCAGCACGCCGGCATCACGCGCGAAGCCGTCCTCGTCGGCGCGATGGACAATTTCTTCATCTACAGCCCCGAAACCTGGGAACGCATTTGCAAACCCGAGGGCGACGACAACGCCATCCTCTCCCAACTCGGCATCTAACCGCGCACGCACATGGTCACGCCCAACGACACCACGACTCCCGCGCAATCTGCGCAACCCGTGCAACCCGCGCAACCCGCCGCCCCCCGGCTCGACGGCAGCGTCAGCGCGCGCCTCTGGCACTTCCGCCTCATGCGCACCTCGCTCCACTCGCGCATCAACCCCGCCGCATTCGCCTCCCGCATTTCACTCTCTTCCCGCCCCGCCCTCGCATCCCACCTTTCCCTCGCATCCCGCTCCGCATACCCCGCGTGCGCCGCAAACGCGTGCGCCGCAAGCGTCCGCGCCACAAACGCGTGCGCCGCCCCCCTGTCCAGCGACGCCCGGCACGAAGCCGCGGCGCGCGATTCCGCATGACCCGGAAAGGAGCACCGCCATGCCACCCGGACACCAACCCGTTCTCCTCGA